>NZ_CAKLBB010000014.1:0-85227 GCF_920939515.1 Sphingomonas sp. Leaf4
GGGGTCAGTCCGCTTGCCCAGGCAATGCGGCTCGATCTTTGCCCATTGGGCGTCCGTCAGTACGTCACGATCCATCCATAGCGTGAATCACATCCGCACAACTTTGTGAATCCCCACAGACCCTAGTACGGCTCAGACGTAGCTTCGCTACGCCTCGCCCGGCGCTTCCGCATTTCCCGCCCCTCGCGCGCTTCCTTCTTGCGCATTTTGCGGCCGTAGTTGCGGTCGGCCTCCGACTGGCTGGTCGTGGTCCAGTCGACCACCTGCGCCCCCGCGCGCACCGGCGCGGTCGCCACATTCCATACCGTGCTGACACAGCCCCCGGTCAGGGGGGCCAGCATCAACACCATCCACGCCGCTCGCATGCTCCGGGAAATCCTCAATAGGGTTTGTCGCGTACCTGCGCCCCGATTAGCGGAAAATCGGTGAAGAAACCATCGACGCCCGCCGCCACCGCATCGGCGATCTCCTGCCCGACCCGACCCTGCGCCGCCGGACCACCCTCGACCCGGTAGCGTTCGGGCAGGAACACATTCTCCGCGCGATACGTCCACGGATGCACCCGCAGCCCGGCACGATGCGCGTCATGGATCAGCGGCTTGCCATCGGCGACCATCGACTTGTTCGGCCCGATCCCCCACGCATAGCCCGCGACGGCCTTCAGCCCCGCCGGGCTCGCCATCGCCGCATAGCTCGCCACCGCGCGGTCGGCCGGGCCGCCGCTGGCATCCATCAACTGGATCAGCCGGATGCCCGTCAGCTTCTTGAGCGCCTTGAGGTTGTTCACCTCGAACGACTGGATCAACACCGGTGCCTCCGCCGAATCCCACCCGGCCGCCTTCAGTTCGGCGACCAGCCGTGCCTCCATCGGATGGCCGATCGACGCGAAATAGGTCGGGTGCTTCGTCTCGGGATAGATGCCGATCGTCCGCCCGGTCGCCGCCGACGCCCGCTTGGCCAGCGCGATCACCTCGGCCAGCGTCGGCACGCCGTCCTGCCCGTCATAGGCGGTGTTGCCGGGGCGAAGCTTCGGCAGCCGCTCCTTCGCCCGCAGCGTCCGCAGCTCGGCCAGCGTGAAATCCTCGGTGAACCAGCCGGTCATCGCCTGCCCGTCGATCGTCTTGGTCGTCCGCCGGCCTGCGAACTCCGGGTGATCGGCGACGTTCGTCGTCTCCGAAATCTCGTTCTCGTGCCGCGCGACGAACACGTCATCCTTCGTCAGCACCAGATCGGGCTCGATGAAATCCGCCCCCTGCTCGATCGCGAGGGTATAGGCGGCGAGCGTATGCTCGGGCCGCGATCCGCTCGCCCCGCGGTGAGCGATGACGATCGGCGGCGACAGGGGACGTTCCTCGTTCACGGCAGTTCCTCCGGCCAGCGCCATCACCAGCATCAACCCCAACATCTGCGATCCTTTCGCAACAGGAAACCCTTTGCGTTCGGGACGTTGCCCGTTCCTACCCTCGGAGCACCGCCCCCATGCACTTCACCATCAACGGCCAGCCCCATCAGGCGGAGGTCGACATCCGCACCTCGCTGCTCGACCTGCTGCGCGAACATCTGTCGCTGACCGGCAGCAAGAAGGGATGCGACCATGGCCAATGCGGTGCCTGTACCGTGTTGGTGAACGGCCGCCGTATCAATAGCTGCCTGACCCTCGCCGTGATGCATCAGGATGACGAGATCGTGACGATCGAGGGATTGGGCACCCCCGGCGACCTCCATCCGCTGCAGGACGCCTTCGTCCGCCACGACGGGTTCCAGTGCGGCTATTGCACCCCGGGCCAGATCTGCTCGGCGGTCGGCATGCTCGACGAAGTGGCGAAGGGCTGGCCAAGCCACGTCAGCGCCGACCTCACCGATCCCGAGTTCACCGACGCGGAAATCCGCGAACGGATGAGCGGCAACCTGTGCCGCTGTTCGGCCTATCCCAATATCGTCGACGCGATCCGCGAAGTCGCCGACGCGAACCAGCCCGCCCATGCGGAGGCAGCGGAATGAAATCGTTCGACTATGCCAAGGCCGACAGCGCCGAAACCGCCGTTGCTGAGGCCGCCCATCCCGACACCCGCTTCATCGCCGGCGGCACCAACCTGCTCGACCTGATGAAATTGCAGGTCGAAACGCCAGCGCGGCTGGTCGACATCAGCCGCCTGCCGCTGTCCGACATCGAGGAAACCGACGACGGCGGCCTGCGGATCGGCGCGCTGGTCCCCAACTCCGACCTGGCGGCCGACCCGAAGGTCCGCGACCGCTACGAGGTGCTGAGCCGCGCACTCCTCGCCGGTGCCTCGGGCCAGCTCCGCAACAAGGCGTCGACCGGTGGCAACCTGCTCCAGCGCACCCGCTGCTATTATTTCTACGAGACGGCGGCACGCTGTAACAAGCGCGTGCCCGGATCGGGCTGCGACGCGCAAGAAGGCTTCAACCGCATCCTCGCCGTCCTCGGCACGTCCGACCATTGCATCGCGACCCACCCCAGCGACATGGCGGTCGCGATGCGCGCCCTCGACGCGACGATCATCACCTTGGGGGGTGACGGCGAACGGCGGCGGGTGCCGATCGGCGACTTCTACCGCCTGCCCGGCGACCGCCCCGATCTGGAGACGGTGCTGAAACCGGGCGAACTCATCACCCATGTCGAACTGCCCTCCGCCCCGGC
Source organism: Sphingomonas sp. Leaf4 (assembly GCF_920939515.1). NCBI lineage: Bacteria > Pseudomonadati > Pseudomonadota > Alphaproteobacteria > Sphingomonadales > Sphingomonadaceae > Sphingomonas > Sphingomonas sp. Leaf4. The sequence goes on from NZ_CAKLBB010000014.1 coordinate 2,663, forward strand.
GGGCCGCCAGACCTATCGCAAGGTCCGCGACCGCGCATCCTATGCCTTCGCTTTGGTGTCGGTCGCCGGCATTGTCGCCGTAGAGGACGGCACGATCACCTCGGCGCACCTCGCCTTCGGTGGTCTGGGGCCAATGCCGTGGCGCGATGCCGCGGTCGAATCGGCGCTGGTCGGCAATGCTCCCTCCGACGCGCTGTTCGGGCAGGCCGCCGACATCCTGCTGCGCGACGCCCGGGGCTTCGGCAGCAACGACTTCAAGATTCCGCTGGCGCGCCGCACGCTGATCGCCACGCTCAGGGAGCTGACCGCATGACCACCAACGCGCTCCAGATGGACAAGCCCGTCGAACACAGCCTGCTCGACGACGGCGTGCAGGGCATCATCGGCAAGGGGCTGGTGCGGGTCGACGGTCCGCTCAAGGTCGCGGGACAGGCGACCTATGCCGCCGAATACGACATCCCGAACCTCGCCCACGGCTTCCTCGTCCGCGCGACCTTCGCGGCGGGAAAGATCACCGCGATCGATGCCGAGGGGGCCAAGGCGCTGCCCGGCGTGATCGACGTGGTGGTCGACCTGAAAACCTTCATCCGCAACCCGCAGCAGGGCGGCGAAACCGGCGCCCCGACGCAGGGCGTGGCCGACGTCGCCTATTTTGGCGAGCCAGTGGCGATCGTCGTCGCCGAAAGTTTCGAGGTGGCGCGCGACGCCGCCGCGCTGGTCGTCGTCCGCTTCGAGCCTGCGGAGGGGGTCTATACCTTCGCGGACAACCTCGACAGCGCGGCCAAGCCGCCGCCGGGATCGATGCCGCCCTATCATGAGCAGGGCGATCTCGACCGCGCGATGGCCGGGGCGGCATTCACCGTCGACGACGTCTGGCGCACCCCGTCGCAGAATTCGGCGGCGATGGAGCCGCACGCCTCGATCGCGGTATGGGACGACGACGGGCTGACGCTCTACGGCTCGCTCCAGATGCCGTCATCCGACAAGCAACAGCTCGCCAAGGCGCTGGGCGAACGCCAGTCGAAGGTCCGCATCGTCGCGCGCTACATCGGCGGCGGCTTCGGCTCGAAGCTCGGCATCGCGCCGGATGCGGTCGCGACCGCCATCGCCGCCAAGGCGGTCGGTCGTCCGGTCAAGACGGTGATGACCCGCCAGCAGGTGTTCGAGGCGACGGTCCGCCGGTCGAACACGCAGCAGCGCCTGCGCCTCGCCGCCGATGCGAACGGCACGCTGACCGGCATCGGCCACGAAACCCTGTGTTCCAACCTGCCGGGCGAAGGCTATTTCGAACCGGCCGGACAGGCGACCTCGTTCCTCTACGGTGGCGAAAACCGGGTCATCACCCATGATCTGGTCGAACTGAACCAGACGCTGTCGGGGTCGATGCGCGCGCCGGGCGAGGCAGTCGGCCTCCTCGCGCTCGAAAACGCGATGGACGAACTGGCGGAACTGGCCGGACTCGATCCGGTCGAACTGCGCCGCCGCAACGATCCCGACCGCGATCCGCAAAAGGACATTCCCTATTCGTCGCGCGCGCTCACCCGCTGTCTCGACGAAGGGGCCAGGGCGTTCGGATGGGAGACACGCAACCGAACGCCGGGCGGCAAGCGCGACGGCGACTGGCTGATCGGTCAGGGCATGGCGTCGACCACCCGCGCCAACATGCTGCAACCCTCCGAAGCGGCGATGTCACTTAGGCCGGACGGGCGCGCGCTGGTCGAAACCGACATGACCGACATCGGCACCGGCACCTACACCATTCTCGCCCAGATCGCGGGCGAGATGCTCGGGCTGCCGGTCGAGCGGGTCGACGTGCATCTGGGCGATACGAAGTCGCCACCGGGCGCGGGGTCGGGCGGCTCCTGGGGTGCGGGCAGCGCCGGATCGTCGGTCTATCTTGCGTGCGAGAGCCTGCGCCAGCAACTGGCGAAGGCGATGGACGCCGATCCCGCCGACCTGACGCTCAAGGACGGCTATGCGACCGCCGGCAACCGCCGGGTGCCGCTTACCGACCTGATCGGCGACGGCCTCACCGCCACCGGGTCGATCAAGCCGGGCAAACAGGAAAAGCTGACCTCGCAGGCCAGCTATGGCGCGCATTTCTGCGAAGTGAAGGTCCATGCCGTGACCGGCGAGGTGCGCGTCACCCGCTGGCACGCGACCTTCGCCGCCGGGCGCATCCTCAACCAGCAGACCGCCCGGTCGCAGTGCATCGGCGGCATCGTGTTCGGCATCGGCACCGCGCTGACCGAGGATCTGGTCCATGACGACCGCGACGGGCGGATCGTCAACCACGATCTCGCCGAATATCATGTCCCGGTTCATGCCGACGTTCCGGCGATGGACATCGTGTTCCTCGACGAACGCGACATCCATGCCAACCCGCTCCATGCCAAGGGGATCGGCGAACTGGGCATCGGCGGAGCGGGCGCGGCGGTGACGAACGCGATCTACAACGCGACCGGCATACGGGTGCGCGACTATCCCGCGACGCTCGACAAGCTGCTCGAAGGATTGCCGGTAATGTGAAGGGTCCTCCCCGGTCACGGGGAGGATTTTTCCCTTGTTCGCATTTGCGGCAGCACTACCTGTCATGTATCTGACGCGCATATCGGGCGGAGCATCGCCCCCAAGCTGACCGAGCGAGCACCATGGCCGAATTCCGTTTGCCCAAGAACAGCCGCATCCAGAAGGGCACGACCCACACGTCGGCGACGAAGGGCCGGATCAAGAAGTTCAAGGTCTATCGCTACGACCCGGATTCGGGCCAGAACCCGCGCTACGACGATTTCGAGATCGATCTCGACGAATGTGGCCCGATGGTGCTCGACGCGCTCATCAAGATGAAGTCGGAGCAGGACCCCTCGCTCACCTTCCGCCGCTCGTGCCGCGAAGGCATCTGTGGGTCGTGCTCGATGAACATCGACGGGCGCAACGGCCTCGCCTGCACCACCGCGATCGAGGACATCAAGGGCGACATTCGCATCACGCCGTTGCCGCACATGGAAGTCATCAAGGACCTTGTCCCCGATTTCACCCATTTCTACGCGCAATATGCCTCGATCAAGCCGTGGCTCCAGACGGTCACGCCCGAACCCGCCGGCAAGGAACGGCTCCAGTCACCCGACGATCGCGCGAAGCTCGACGGGCTGTACGAGTGCATCCTGTGCGCCTGCTGCTCGACCTCGTGCCCCAGCTACTGGTGGAACAGCGACAAGTTCCTGGGTCCCGCGATTCTGTTGCAGGCCTATCGCTGGCTGGCCGACAGCCGCGACGAGATGACCGGCGAGCGGCTCGACGAGCTGGAGGACCCCTTCCGCCTCTATCGCTGCCACACGATCATGAACTGCGCCAACGTCTGCCCCAAGGGGCTGAACCCGGCCAAGGCGATCGCCGAAATCAAGAAGATGGAAGTCGAACGCGCCATCTGATCCGGCGCCCCATCGGGTTCGAGCCTGCCCGAAGCCCGTTTTCGACCGGCTCGAACCCTTGGTGGATTAATCGTTGCAGACCGTTCTTGCCCGTTACGACTCGCTGGTCGCCAGCGGCGAACTCCGCCCCGACCCCGAACAGCGCGCCGCCGCCGAACGATTGTCGCGGCTCGCCGGCCAGATCGATACCCCGCCCAAACGCGGGCTGTTCGCCCGGCTGACCGGCAGCGGCGCGCCGGCCCCGCGCGGCGTGTATCTGTGGGGCGGGGTCGGGCGCGGCAAGTCGATGCTGATGGACCTGTTCTACGACTGCGTCGCCGAACCGGCCAAACGCCGCGTCCATTTCCACGCCTTCATGATCGAGGTTCACAGCCGCCTCGCGGTCGAACGCGCCAAGGAAGCGGGCAACCCGGTGCCCCCGGTCGCCGAGGCACTGGCCAAGGACCTGAAGCTCCTCGCCTTCGACGAGATGGTCATCAACAACACCGCCGACGCAATGGTGCTGTCGCGACTGTTCACCGAGATGATGACCCACGGCGTCACGGTGGTCGCGACCTCCAACCGTCCGCCGGCCGATCTCTACAAGGACGGGTTGCAGCGCGACAGCTTCCTGCCGTTCATCAAGCTGCTCGAGGCGAACCTCGACGTGCTGCCGCTCAACGGTCCGGTCGACTACCGCCGCGACCGGCTGGGCGCGGTCGATACATGGCTGGTGCCGAACGGCCCGGCCGCGACCGAGGCGCTGTCCGCCGCCTTCTTCCGCCTGACCGACCATGCCGTCGAGGACCGCGATCATGTGCCGTCGTGCGACCTCGACGTCGGTGGCCGCACGCTGCACGTTCCCAAGGCGCTGAAAGGCGTCGCAGTGTTCAGCTTCAAGCGGCTGTGCGGCGAGGCACGCGGCGCGCCCGATTATCTGGCGGTCGCGCGGACGTTCCACACCGTCATCCTCGTCGGCATCCCGGTTCTGGGACCGGACAACCGCAACGAGGCGGCACGGTTCGTGACGCTGATCGACGCGCTCTACGAATATAAGGTCAAGCTGCTGGCGGCGGCGGATGCCCAGCCGGGCGACCTCTACCCGCGCGGCGACGGCCGCTTCGAATTCGACCGCACGATCAGCCGGCTGGAGGAAATGCGCTCCGACGACTATCTCGCGCAGGGCCACGGCGCGGACTGAGCCTGTCCCCGTCATTCCGGCGCAGGCCGGAATCCATTGTGTGGGAAGTTCGCGCCTCGATCGATGCCGCCCGTATCCATGGATCCCAGCCTGCGCCGGGATGACGGGGTTCATCCCCGCCGCGCGTCCGCCTTCTTGGTGCGCAATGTCGCCGACGCCGCCGCCGGATCATCGGGCCATGGATGGCGCGGATAGCGGCCGCGCATCTCCTTCGACACCTCGCGCCAGCTTCCCGCCCAGAACCCGGGCAGGTCGCGCGTCGTCTGGATCGGCCGTCCGGCGGGCGACGTCAGGCTCAAGGTCAGCGGCACCCCCGCGACCATCGGATGGACCGCCAGCCCGAACAGCGCCTGCACGCGCAGCTCGACCCGCGGCCCCCCTTCGGCGGCATAGTCGATCGCGTGGGTCGACCCGGCCGGGCTCTCGAACCGGGCAGGCGCGAGGCGGCGCACCTGCTGCATCCAGTCCCAGCCCGCCTGCCCCTCCAGCGCATCGTGCAACGCCGCCGGATCGACCGCGTCGAGCCGGCGCTTGCCCGCCAGCAACGGCGGCAACCAGTCGTCGAGCGTGGCGAGCAATGCGCCATCGCCCAGCGGATCGTCGTCGCCCCGCATCGCCGCGACGAACGCCGATCGCCGCCGCAGCGCCTCCGCTCCCCCAGCCCAAGGCAATAACGACAGGTCGCGCCGTACCCCTTCCAGCAGCGCGGCGGCGATCTCCTCGCGCGAGGCGGCGGCATCCGGCCCCGACGACAGCCGCACCGCCCCCAGCCGCCGTTCGCGCAGCGCGGTGATCGCACCGGTCGCGGGATCGAAGGTCACGCTGCGCCGGGTCACGATCGCCTCGCCGAACAGCGCCTCGACACTCGCCGGCTCGATCGCCACCGCCGACAGGATGCGCGCGCCCGCCGCCTGCCCCTGCGTCTCCGCCACCGCCAGCCATTCGCTCGATCCGAAGCCGCCGCCCTCCAGCCGGAAACCGCGCCCGCCGACCGACGCCCAGCGCTCGCCCGCCGCGTCGCGCCGCTTGGCGATTAGGTCGGGAAAGGCCAGCGCGACGCTGCGCGCCAGCGCATCGGCTGGCGGATCGTCGCGCCCCGGCACCAGCCGCCGCCACCGGTCGGCCAGCCGCCGCGCGCCATCGGCGCGCTGCCCGCGCTCGGACTGCCAACGGCGGCGACGCGGGTCGAGATCGATGTCGTTGCCGCCCAGCCCACGTTCGCCAAGCAGTACCGCGACCTCGGCGGCGACGCCGGCGAACCCGCCCTTGCCGGCACGGATCAGCATGTGACCGAGCCGGGGATTGAGCGGCAACCCGGCGATAGCGAGGCCATGCGGCGTCGGCCGTCCATCACTATCGATCGCGCCGAGCGTGGTAAGCCGCGCGCGCGCCTCCTCGACCGCCGCCGCGCTGGGCGGGTCGAGCCAGCGCAGGCTCGTCGGATCGCTCACCCCCCATTTGCCGCATTCGAGCACCAGCGCCGACAGATCGGCCTCCAGTATCTCGGGCGGGTCGAAGCGCGGCAGCCCGGCGGTGGCGGCGGCTTCCCACAGGCGATAGGCGACCCCCGGCCCCTGCCGCGCCGCGCGCCCGGCACGCTGCGTCACCGCCGCCTGGCTCGCACGCTCGGTGGTGAGGCGAGTCATCCCCGCCGCCCGGTCGTAGCGCGGTCGCCGCGCCAGCCCCGAATCGACCACTACCCGGATCCCGTCGAGCGTCAGCGAGGTTTCGGCGATGCTGGTCGCCAGCACGATCTTGCGCCGCCCTTCCGGGTCGGGCGCGATCGCCGCACGCTGTTCGGCGGGCAGCAGCGTCCCGTGCAGCCGGTGCAGCACCGCACCATCGGGCACGACCAGCCGCTGTGCAGTGCGTTCGATCTCGGCGACCCCGGGCAGGAAGGCGAGGATGCCGCCGTCGTTTTCCCTGAGCGCAAGGCGGATCGTGGCCGCCACCGCATCCTCGATCCGGCTCTCGGCATTGCGGCCCAGATGCCGCAGCTCCAGCGGATAGCTGCGCCCCTCGCTCTCGATTACCGGCGCGTCGTCCATCAACGCGGCGAAACGATCACCGTCGAGCGTCGCCGACATGGCGAGGATGCGCAGGTCGGGCCTGAGCGCCCCTTGCGCATCGAGCGCGAGGGCGAGGCCGAAATCGCTGTCGAGGCTGCGTTCGTGCACCTCGTCGAACAGCACCGCCGACACGCCGGCCAGTTCGGGATCGGCCTGAATCCGCGCGACGAAGATGCCCTCGGTCATCACCGTCACCCGCGTCGCCGCCGACCGCTTGCTGTCCATCCGCGTGGCATAGCCGAAGGTCCGGCCCACACCCTCGCCGGCGGTCGCCGCCATACGTTCAGCGGCGGAGCGCGCGGCGATCCGGCGCGGCGACAGCAGCAGGATTTCGCCCTCGACCCACGGCTCGGCAAGCAGCGCGGGCGCGACCGCCGTCGTCTTTCCCGCGCCGGGCGGTGCGACGAGGACGGCAGAAGAGCGGGCACGCAAGACGGTCAGCAGATCGGGGAGGACGGCATGGATCGGAAGCATCGCAGCGACCTCTAGGGCGGATCGACATTCAACGAAATGCCGTCCCAATCTGCTCCCCTCCCTGACAAGGGAGGGGTTGGGGGTGGGTTGGCCGGTTGTGGAGCGCGTACGTTTCCTTAGCAGCCGACCCACCCCCGGCCCCTCCCTTGTCAGGGAGGGGAGGCGCCTGAGCCGCCGTCCGGCTGAATGTCGATCGGTCCTCGCAATCCTTCCCCACTACCGGAAATGGCTTACAGCGTATCCGGGTTGGGGCCGAGGCGGCCGTCCGCACGGTCGAGCGCATCGATCGCGGCGACCTGTTCGCCCGACAGCGTGACCGACTGCGCCGCCAGATTTTCCTCGATCCGCGCGCGCGACGATGCCTTGGGAATCACGCCGAGCCCGGCCTGCAGATGCCATGCAAGGATCACCTGCGCCGGGGTCGCGCCGATGTCGCGGGCGATGCCGGCGATCACCGGATCGGCAAGCAGCTTGCCCTGCCCCAGCGGCGACCAGCTCTGCGTCACGATGCCGAGCCGTTCGTGCGCGGCACGTGCCTTACGCTGCTGAAAGGTCGGATGCAGCTCGATCTGGTTGAGCGCCGGCACCACACCCGTCGCATCGGCGATCCGGTCGAGATGGTCGGGCGAGAAGTTCGACACGCCGATCGAGCCGACCCGGCCGTCCTTCTGCAATTCCACCAGCGCGCGCCACGTATCGACATAGCGGTCCTGCGACGGCATCGGCCAGTGGATCAGGAACAGGTCGATTGTCGGCAGGTTGGCGGCACTGGCGTCGAACGCGCGCAGCGCCTCGTCATAGCCCATCGCGTCGCGCCACAATTTGGTGGTGACGAACGCATCGGTCCCGCCGGTCGCCGCGCCGACCCCGGCTTCGTTGCCATAGAAAGCAGCGGTATCGACCAGCCGATAGCCAGCATCCAGCGCCTCGCGCGACAGGCGTTCGGCGTCCTCGGGCGGGACCAGATAGGTGCCGAAACCGATCGCGGGGATGGTGCGGCCGTCGTTCATCGTCAGGTCGGTCATGCAAATCCTGTCAGGCAAAAGGGGGAGCAGGCGAAGCGCGGAACGGAGCGATCCGTTCCGGCCCCTTTACCCCGCCGGGCGACCGTCGGCGTCCATCAACACCTCACGCCGGCCGACATGGTCGGGGCGCGAGACGAGGCCCTCCTTCTCCATCCGCTCGATCAGCCGCGCGGCGGAGTTGTAGCCGACGCGGAGCTGGCGTTGCAGCCAGCTCGTCGACGCCTTCTGGCTCTCGGCGACCAACTGGCACGCCTGACGGAAGATCTGGTCCTCGGGGGAATCATTGCCGGTGGGCGCGCCGTCGAGGCTGAAGCCGGCATCGCCTTCGGGTTCGTTGACCACCGCGTCGATATAGTCGGGCGCGCCCTGGCTGCGCCAGAAATCGGACACCGCCTGCACCTCGTCATCGCTGACGAACGGCCCGTGGACGCGGGCCAGCGCCTTACCGCCGGGCATGTAGAGCATGTCGCCACGCCCGAGCAGTTGCTCGGCCCCCTGTTCGCCGAGGATGGTGCGCGAATCGATCTTGCTGGTGACGTGGAAGCTGATCCGCGTCGGCAGGTTCGCCTTGATGACGCCGGTGATGACGTCAACCGAGGGGCGCTGCGTCGCCATGATGAGGTGGATGCCCGCCGCGCGCGCCTTTTGCGCGAGGCGCTGGATCAGGAATTCCACCTCCTTGCCCGCCGTCATCATCAGGTCGGCGAGCTCGTCGACGATCACCACGATCTGCGGCAGCGGCGCGAGGTCGAGCGTCTCCTCCTCATACACCGGCGTGCCGTTCTCGGCGTCGTAGCCGGTCTGCACCTTGCGGCCGAGCTTCTGCCCCTTGGCGGTCGCCGCGCGGACCTTCTCGTTGAAGCTGGCGAGGCTGCGGACGTTGATCGACGCCATCATGCGATAGCGGTCCTCCATCTGCTCGACCGCCCATTTGAGAGCGCGGACCGCCTTGGGCGGATCGGTCACGACATCGGCGAGGAGGTGGGGGATGCCGCGATACATGCTCAGTTCGAGCATCTTGGGATCGATCATAATCATGCGGCACTGGTCCGGCGTCAGCCGGTAGAGCAGCGACAGGATCATGCAGTTCAGGCCCACCGATTTGCCCGATCCGGTGGTGCCCGCGACCAGCAGGTGCGGCATCGGCGCGAGATCGGCGACCACCGGATCGCCGGCGATGTTCTTGCCCAGCACGATGGGCAGTTGCGCGTTCTGGTCGGCGAACGCCTGGCTCGCCATCAGTTCGTGGAGGTTGACCGTCTCGCGCTTCTGGTTGGGCAGTTCGATGCCGATGACGGTGCGGCCGGGAATCGTCGCGACGCGCGCCGAAATGGCGGACATGTTGCGTGCAATATCGTCGGCCAACTGGATCACCCGGCTGGCCTTGATGCCCGGCGCCGGCTCGAGTTCGTACATGGTGACGACCGGGCCGGGCGAGACCTTCACGATCTGCCCCTTCACGTTGAAGTCGTCGAGGACGCTTTCGAGCAGCCGCGAATTGCGCTCCAGCGCCTGTTTGTCGATCGTCGGCCCGCTCGACGCGGGCGCGCGCGAAAGCAGGTCGAGCGAGGGCAGTGCAAAATTGTCGCGGCCTTCGCTGCTCGCGGGTTTGGGGGCGCTGGCGAGCGCGGGCGATGCCTTGCGGTCGGCGATCACCGGGGGCGGGCGGCGATCGGCCTCGGCGCGCGGGGGACGTGCCACCGGAACGTCGTCGTCCTCATCCGCCACCAGCGGATCGGCGACGAACGGCGCCGGCGGGGTCATGTCGAACGGCGCGTCGTCGTCGATCCGCCGATCGGCGGCGACCGCCTTGGCGCGCCGCTCGAACTTCGGCAGGCGGAAGGTGCCGTCGGGAATCTCGATCGTCAGCCCCTTGGCCCAGCGCCAGATGCCGAACACCCCGCACAGCAGCGCCACGACGCGGATCAGCCACAGCTCGGCGACCGGCTGGCCGATCAGGTGGATCAGCCCCTGCACGGCGGTGGCGATGCTCCAGCCGATCACCCCGCCATAGCCCGCCGGCAGCGTCAGGATCGCGTCACCCGACACAAAAGCGAGCGTGGTGCCCATCGCCAGCACGCCGACCACGCAGTCGCGGATCATGTGCTTCCACGGCCCCACCGGAACGTCGCGCCACAGCCGCACGCTGACGATCAGCGCCAGCGGCAGCAACAACGCCACTGGCACCCCGAACAGCATCAGCAACAGGTCGGCGACCAGCGCGCCGGGCGCGCCCAGCTTGTTGGCGATCGGGCCGCCCGCCGCCGTGCTGAGCGACGGGTCGGCGGGGGAATAGCCGAGCAGCGCCAGCACGATCAGCAGCACGCCGACGAACAACAGCGTCGCCCCGATCAACGCGCCGCTGCGCTTCGCCCCCGCCTTCATCGCCTCGCGCCACAACAGCGGCTGCGCGTTGGTCGCCATTCGTTCGATTCCTGTTCGATAAGGCGATCGGTTTGCGCCGGGGTGTACCGCGTCGTCAAGGCGGCGTTGCGGCGGGTGGCTGCAACCCCTAGATCGGGTTGCATCCAACGACTTCGCAGGAACGGACGGACTTCATGGCACAGGCGGACGTCATCATCCTGGGGGGCGGACTGGTCGGCAGCACGCTGGGCGTATCGCTCGGCGTTCACGGCATTTCGTCGATCATCCTCGATCCCGCCAATCCGGCGGTGACGCTGGCGCCGGGGTTCGACGGCCGCGCCTCGGCGATCGCCAGCGCGACGCACCGGATGTTCGACGCGATCGGCATCACGCCGGGGCTGGGGGCCGAGGGTTGCCCGATCGCCGCGATCCGCGCGACCGACGGGCTGGCACCGGGCAAGCTCGACTTCATCCCCGATGCCGCCGACGATCCGGTGGGGATGATGTACGAGAACAAGCGCCTGCGCCGCGCGATCTACGACGCCGCCGTCGCCAGCCCCCATGTCGACCTGCGCTACCGCGACCGCGCGCTCGACGTGCAGCGCGGCGCGACGGGAGTCACGGTGACGACCGCCGGCGGCGACACGCTCACCGCACCGCTGCTGATCGCCGCCGAGGGGCGCAATTCGCCGACGCGCGAGGCATCGGGCATCCGCGTGGCCAAATGGTCCTACGATCATGCCGCGATCATCACCACGCTCGGCCACGCCGAACCGCATGAGAATATCGCGTACGAAATCTTCTACCCCGCCGGCCCGTTCGCGATCCTGCCGCTGAACGACGACGACCACGGCCACCGCTCGGCGATCGTGTGGACGGTCGATGCGAAGGACCGCGACGCCATGCTCAAGCTGTCAAACCGCGCCTTTCTTGCCGAAGCGTCGAAGAAAATGGGCGGGTTCCTCGGGACCCTGTCGAACCTGTCGGCGCGCTCCAGCTATCCATTGGGCTTCCACCATGCCGCGCGGATCACGGCGGAGCGGCTGGTGCTGGTCGGCGATGCCGCGCACGGCATCCACCCAATCGCTGGACAGGGGCTGAACCTCGGCCTGCGCGACGTGGCGGCGCTGACCGAGGTGCTGGTCGAGGGCAAGCGCACCGGTCTCGATCTCGGTGATCCCTATCTGCTCGAGCGCTACCAGCGCTGGCGCGGGCTGGACACGTTCGCGGTGGCGCTGGCGACCGATGGTCTCACCCGGCTGTTCGGCATCCCCGGCAAGGCGGCGAGCGCGGTGCGGCGCTTCGGCCTGTCGGCGGTCGATTCGATCCCCCCGCTGAAAGCCGCGTTCATGGCCGAGGCGCGTGGCGAAACCGGCAAGCTGCCCAAGCTGCTTCAGGGCATAACCGCCTAACCCCCGAAAATCGCCGCGCGTCCTTCCAGCCCGGCGCGCACCGCCTCGCGATGTTCCGCGCCCTGCAGCAGCGGCTGCTGCTCGCGCCGTTCGGCGGCGAGGATCGCGGTGGCATCGGCATCGTCGGCCAGGTTGGCCAGCCGCTTGGCGGCGCGGACCGCCGCCGGGCTGCGACCGGCGATGGCGCGGGCCAGCGCGCGGGCGGCGGTCAGCGGATCGTCGACAACCTGCGTGACGAACCCCGCCGCCTGCGCCTCCGCCGCGTCGAAGGTCCGCGCGGTATAGGCCAGCTCGCGCAACACATCGCCGCGCACCCCGCGCCACAGCGCGAAACCGGCCATGTCGGCGACCAGCCCCCATCGTGCCTCGAGGATCGCGAAGCGGGTGGCGGTATGGGCGATGCGGACGTCGGCCCCGGCGGCGATCTGCAACCCGCCGCCCAGCGCTTCGCCGTGCAGCGCCGCGATCACCGGCATCGGCAAGGTGCGCCAGCCCCACGCCACCTGCTGCACCCGGTTGGCCGGCCCGTACGCGACATCGCCCAGATCGAGGTCGCCCGCCCCCGCCGCCATGCTGGCAAGGTCGAGGCCCGCGCAGAACCCCGCCCCCTCGCCGGCAAGGATCACGCAGCGCGCGTCCAACCCCTCAAGTGTCGCGATGGTATCGATCAGCGCGTCGAACATCGCCGGATCGATCGCGTTGCGCTTGTCGGGCCGGTTCAGCCGCACCTCGGCGATCCCGTCCGCGATCGCCATCGTCACCCGCTGCATCGTCCCGCTCCTTTTGCCCGGACGATAGCCGCGCCGGCCCGACCACGCCACATTGCACGCGACGAGGGAACCGGCGGCGGCCACCGCTCGCTTGGGGGCCGGGGCGACACGATGCGGCACTACCGGAATTTTCGGATGCCATGCGATATTCGTGCGACAATTGAACGATAGCAGCCGGATGCCGCCTTCAACGGCGGAACGATGCACAAGGGGAAGAAGCGCATGGCGCGGTGGAAACTGGCGATACTGGCATTGGGAGCGGCCCCGGGCGTTCTGGCGGCACAGGCCCCCGTGGCCCAGACGCCGCCCGCCCCCGCCACCCCGGCGGCGACCGAACCCACGGCAGCGGCGGCGGACACCGAAAGCGATGCCGAGGAAATCGTCGTCACCGGCCGCCCGCCCCCCGGATCGGTGCCCGGCGACATCAAACCCGAACTGCAACTGTCGCCCGCCGACATCCGCAGCTACGGCACCAATTCGATCACCGAACTGCTGAGCGAACTCGCCCCGCAGATCCAGTCGGTGCGCGGTGGCGAACCGGTGATCCTCATCAACGGCCGGCGATCGGCGGGTTTCCGCGAGATCGGCGACTTCCCGCCCGAAGCGTTGCTGCGCGTCGACATTCTCCCCGAGGAAGTTGCGCTCAAATTCGGCTATCGCGCCGATCAGAAGGTCATCAACTTCGTCCTGCGCCCGCGCTTTCGCAGCTATACCAGCGAACTGGAGGGCAGCGCGCCGACGCAAGGCGGATCGAGCAATTTCGAGGCCGAAGGCGGCCTCGTCCGCGTCGACCGCGACAAGCGCTTCAACCTGAACCTTCAGGCGGAGACGACCTCCAACCTGCTGGAGAGCGAACGCGGCATCCGGCCCAACGCCACGGCCACGCCGTTCGACCTGACCGGCAACGTCACCTCGACCGTGACGGGTGCGGCGATCGATCCGGCGCTCGGCACCGCGACGATCGCCGCCGTCCCCACGGGCAGCCCGACACTGGCCGGTTTCGCCGCCGGGGCGGGCAATCCGAACGTCACCGACACCACGCCGTTCCGCACGTTGCAGGGACAGAGCGACCGTTTCTCGGCGAACGCGGTGTACAGCCGCAACGTGTTCGGCAACGTCGCGGCAACGGTCAACGGCCGCGTCGAGCACAACCGCAGCGAATCGCTGCTGGGGTTGCCGAGCCTCACGCTGACGCTGCCCGGTGTCTCGTCCTTCTCGCCGTTCGACAAGGACGTGCGCGTGCTGCGCTATGCCGACACCGATCCGCTGCGCCGCACTGCCGCGACCACGACCGCCAATCTCGGCGTGGTGCTGAACGGCGACATCGGCCGGTGGCGCTGGACGGTGAACGGCAGCTACGACCGCACCGAAAGCGACACGCGGACCGAACGCGGCGTCGATGCGAGCGCATTGCAGGCAGGCGTGCTAGCCGGCACCGCCAGCCCGTTCGGCGATCTGGGCAGCTTCATCCGCACCACCGATCGCGCGAAGTCGACCTCGAGCGCGGGCGCGATCGAGGGGCTGGTGTCGGGATCGCCGTTCGCGCTGCCCGCCGGAGAGGCGAACGCCACCATCCGGCTGGCCGGGCGGACGACCGATTTCAGCAGCCGCTCGCAGCGTTCGGGGATCGACGGCAGCACCGATCTCGGCCGCGATGCGGGGTCGGTGCGCGCCAATCTCGACCTGCCGATCGCCAATGCGCAGCGCGACGTGCTGGGCTTCCTCGGCCGACTGTCGCTGAACGGCAATGTCGAGCTGGAGCAACTGTCGGACTTCGGCACGCTCACCACCTATGGCTATGGCGTCAACTGGCAGCCGATCACCGCCGTGCGGATCATCGCCAACTTCACGACCGAGGAAAACGCGCCGAGCCAGCAGCAGCTCGGCAACCCCACCGTCGTCACCCCGTTCGCGCGCGTGTTCGATTATGTCCGGGGGCAGAGCGTCGACGTGACCACCGTCTCCGGCGGCAATGCGGCGCTGCTCGCCGAAACCAACAAGAGCTTCAAGCTGGGGCTGAACGTCAAGCCGTGGAGCGAGCGCAACCTGACGTTCCAGGCGGACTATCTGTCCGAACGCGCGAAAAATTCGATCGCGGGCTTCCCGGCGATCACCGCCGAAATCCAGAATGCGTTCCCCGACCGGTTCGTGCGCGATGCCGATGGCACGTTGATCCGGCTCGACAGCCGGGCGGTGAACTTCGCCCGGACCGAGAACAGCCAGCTTCGCTACGGCCTGAACTTTTTCCAGCGGATCACCACCGCGCGTTCACGCGCCGGAGCGGCACAGCGACAGGCGCGGATGGAAGCACGCCGCGCCGCACGCGAGGCGGCCGAAGCGGCGCGCCCGACCAGCGACGCGCCACCGCCCCCACCGCCGGGGGACGGCCCACGCGAGGGCGGACGCGGCTTCGGCGAAGGACCGGGCGGTCCCGGCGGCGGACGTGGCGGCTTCGGCGGTCCCGGTGGAGGGCGCGGCTTCGGTGGCCCCGGTGGTCCGGGCGGCGGCGGTGGCGGCGGCGGGTTGCAGGCCAGCCTCTATCACACGGTCGTGTTCACGAACACGGTCCTGATCCGTGCCGGACTGCCAGAGCTGGACCTGCTGAACGGATCGGCCATCGACGACAATGGCGGCACGGCGCGCCACCGGGTCCAGTTCAATGGCGGCTATACCCGTGACGGGTTCGGCGCGCGGCTGGGCGTCGACTGGCGCGAGGGGACACAGGTGAACGGCGGAACGACCGGCGGGCAGCCGCTCGACTTCGGCAGCCTCACCCGCGTCAACCTGCGCCTGTTCGTCAATCCCGGCGAGCAGCCGTCATGGGTGCGCAACAACCGCTGGCTGCGCGGCAGCCGGATCAGCCTCAACGTCGACAATCTGTTCAACACCCGCCAGCGCGTGACCGATGCCGGCGGCGAGGTGCCGTTCCGCTTCCAGCCGGGGTTCGTCGACCCGCTCGGCCGGGTGGTGCGTGTCACGTTCCGCAAACTGTTCTTCTAGGCGGTATCGACCTTCACGCGCATGTCGTCACCCTGGACCTGTTCCGGGGTGACGAAAGAAACGCTCGCTTCGACCAAGAAAAATGCCGATCACGCCCAAGGGTGCCGTACGGAAACCCGCCGAAGCGCGATCCCCGGAACGACCCGTCAAATCCCCGAAGCGAAGCTCAGTTCGAGCTTCTTGCTGTTCGCCGGCACGTCGAGCGCGGCGCTGTTGAACGCCAGGCTGCCGCTCGGCCCGATCACGCGGACCTGCGGCTTGATCGTCCAGCTATAGACCATCTTGCCGCCCTCGTCCTTCAGCACGGCGCGGATGTCGGGAATGCGGTGGCGCGCGTTGGTCGGGTTGAGGATGCGGCCCGATACCGCGAACAGCTCGTTGCCGCTGGACAGCAGCCGGCGTTCGGGTTCGCCGATCGACAGCGTCAGCGGCATGTCGCTCGGCCCGATCGGCAGGCCGAACTGCTGCGCGATGCCGGGCGTACCAGTGTAGAGAATGCCGCCGACCGCCGCGAGCATCGCGACGCCCGCCGCCACCGCGATCGCGGTCTGGCGGCGCGCCGGATTGCGACGCGGCGCGAAGCGTGCCGGGGGCGTTTGCCGCACCCCGTCGGGCACCGCCGCCTGCGGCGGCTGTTCCGATGCGGGATCGACATACCGGCGCAGCGCATCCTCGCCGGTGCGCGGCCGGACCGCGGCGGCGCGCGGGGCCGGCGCGGGGCGCGCGACCGGATCGGGCGTCCGCGACTCGTGACGCGGTTCATGGCGCGACTCGCGCAAGGGGGCGGGCGCATCGGCCGGGGCAAGCGCGGTGCGCGGTGCCGCCGGCTCGATCGCGGCGGGCGGCACGCTGCCCAGATCGAGCATCGCCGGCGGCTGGAACCAGCTATGCCGGCACCCCGCGCAACGGACGGTGCGCCCCGCCGGTCCGATCGCCGAATCGGCGACCAGATAGCGCATATGGCATTGCGTACATTCGAGGATCATCGTCCCCTGCCCCCTGCTGAACCCCGCGCGCGAACATTGCGCGTGCGCCCGGAACAGCGACAAGCCCTACCGGATTCTTGCAATTAAACTACGGCGTCATGGCAGGCGATGGCAAGGCACGATTGCACGCGGCTTGAGGCGCGCCGTCCCATGTGCGATTGGCGACCACGCGGCGAAATCCAAGGGCGAACGTGGCCAGTATCGTTCAGTTCGAGAATGTCGGTCTACGCTATGGCGAGGGAGCCGAGACGCTCAGCGACCTGAGCTTCTCGCTCGCCGAAGGGTCGTTCCATTTCCTGCTCGGCCCCTCGGGCGCGGGCAAGACCTCGCTGCTGCGCCTACTCTATCTGGCACAGCGGCCCAGCCGGGGCGTCATCCGCCTGTTCGGCGAGGATATGGTGCTGGCCCCGCGCGGGCGGATGCCGGGGTTCCGCCGGCGGATCGGCGTGGTGTTCCAGGACTTCCGGCTGGTGCCGCACCTCTCGACGCGCGACAATATCGCGCTCCCCCTGCGCGTCGCCGGCATCGCCGAGGCGGACATCGCCGGGCCGGTGGGCGAGATGCTCGGCTGGATCGGCCTCGCCGACCGGGCCGATGCCCGCCCCGCGACGCTGTCGGGCGGCGAGCAGCAGCGGGTGGCGATCGCCCGCGCGGTCATCAACCGGCCCGAAATCCTGATCGCCGACGAACCGACCGGCAACGTCGATCCCGAAATGGGCGAACGGCTGCTCAAACTGTTCGAATCGCTCAATCGCCTCGGCACCACCGTCGTCATGGCGACGCACGACTATCACCTGCTGCCGCGCGTGCCGCAGGCACGGCTGATGCGGCTGGACAAGGGGCGGCTGGCCGATCCCACCGGCACGCTGCGCCACCCGCCCGAGCCGGCGCGATGAGCGCGGCGACCCGTGCGGCGCAGCCGCTGCTCGACGATGCGCAGGGACGCCGGGCGATGGTGTGGATCATGGCGATCATGATCTTCCTGACCACGCTCGCCGCAGCACTCGGCCTCGCGATGCAGGGCGCGGGGGCGGCGCTCGACCGGCAGCTCGCCGCGCGGCTGACGGTGCAGGTGATCGAGGGCGATGCCGCCACCCGCGACCGCGCGGTCGCCGCCCTCCTCCCCCGCCTGCGCGCCGCGCCGCAGGTGGCGGCGGCGGTCGAGGTCGACCGGGCACGGCTCGCGCAACTGCTCGAACCATGGCTGGGCGAGGCGGGGCTCGACGCCGACCTGCCGATGCCGGCGATGATCGACGTCGATCTGCGACAGGGCGACGCCGCGACGGTCGCCGGGGTGGAGGCGCTGGCGCGGGGCGTCGCCCCCAACGTGCGCGTTGATCGCCATGCGACGTGGCTGGCCCCGGTGCGGGCGTTCGTCGGGCTGCTCGGGTGGACCGCGCTCGGGCTGGTGCTGGTGATGGCCAGCGCCACCGCCGCCGTCGTGCTGCTGGCGGCGCGCGCGGGGCTGGACACGCATCGCGGAACGATCGACATCCTGCATATGCTCGGCTCCACCGACCTCCAGATCACCCGCCTCTTCCAACGGCGGATCGCGCACGACACGCTGACCGGCGGGTTGATCGGCGTGCTGTCGGGCGGGCTGGTCGCGGCGTTCCTCGGCAGCCGCCTGTCGAGCCTCGAATCGCAACTGGCCGGTGGCGTCACGCTCGATATTGCCGACTGGCTGGCGATCGTGGCGCTGCCGTTCGTCTTTACCGGCCTCGCGATGCTGGCGGCGCGGTTCGCGGTGCTCCGCCGGCTGGCGCGCGTGCTGTGATCGGGCGGGTCGCCTCGCTGCTGCTGCTGGCCTATGCGCTGGGCTTCGCGATCTTTGCGGTGACGCTGCCGCAGCCGGTCGTGGCGGGGGTGCGGACCGACGGCATCGTCGTGCCGACCGGCGCTCCGGGGCGAATCGAGCGCGGACTGGCGCTGATCGAACAGGGCAGCGCGAAACGAATGCTCGTCACCGGCGTCGATCCCGATGTCCGGCCGATGGAACTGGCGGCGGTGGTCAAGGGGCCGAAGCGGCTGTTCCGCTGCTGCGTCGATCTGGGCCACGAAGCGGTCGACACCCGCTCGAACGCCGACGAGACGGCGGACTGGGTGCGGCGCAACCGCTACCGGTCGGTCCGGTTGGTCACGTCGAACTGGCACATGGCCCGCGCGGCGATGGAACTGCGCCATGCGCTGGGCAATTCGGTGCGGGTGGTGCGCGACCCGGTGGCCGGGCATCCCGGCTTCGGGCTGCTGTTCGGCGAATATAACAAATATCTGGTGCGGGGGGTCGTGATGCGGCTGGGGATCGACCTGTGATCGCGTGGGTTCGGACGTGGCTGTTCCGTATCGTCTTCTACACCGTGTCGGCACCGATCGTGGTCAGCGCGCCGCTCTCCGCCCGCTTCGGGCACCGGGCGATGCTCCGCCACGCCCATGTATGGATCGCGACGCACCGCTTCCTCGCGCACTGGTTGCTGGGGGTGAAGGTACGGATCGAAGGGACGGCACCGGCGGGTCCCTATCTCTTCGCGGTCAAGCATCAGTCGATGTTCGAGACGCTGGAGATGGCGCAGCGGATCGACGGCCCGCTGATTGTGCTCAAGCGCGAGCTGGCCGACATGCCGTTCTGGGGCCGCGCGGCACGGGCCTATGGCGCGATCCCGGTCGACCGCGATGCCTCGGCCAAGGCACTGCGCTCGATGCTGCGCGAAGCGGCGGTGGCGCGCGCGCAGAACCGGCCGGTGCTGATCTTTCCCGAAGGCACGCGGGTGGCGGTGGGGGACGCGCCGCCGCTGCGATCGGGGTTCGCCGGGCTGTACAAGGCGCTGGGCATGCCGGTGGTCCCGGTCGCGCTCGACAGCGGCCGCTGCATGCGGCGCAAGGGAGCCGCGCGACCGGGGACGATCACCATCCGCTTCCTCGACCCGATCCCCGCCGGCCTGCCGCGCGACGAGATAGAGGCGCGCGTCCACGCCGCGATCAACGCGCTGGAACCCGCCGCCGGCGGCGTGGCGGCGGGCTAGGACCGATCGACGTTCAGCCAGACCGCGGCTCCTGCATCTCCCCTCCCTGACAAGGGAGGGGTTGGGGGTGGGTAGGCCGGTTTTGGAGCGCTTACGTTTCCTCTCGGGCCGGACCCACCCCCGACCCCTCCCTTGTCAGGGAGGGGAGCAGGTTAGGACGGCATTTCGTTGAATGTCGATCCGGCCCAGGCTACCCCGCCTTCGCCCGCGCGCGCCACGCATGGAGCAGCGGCTCGGTATAGCCGCTGGGCTGAGCCAACCCCTCGAACACCAGCGCGCGGGCGGCGCGGATCGCAGGGCCGTCGCTGTCCGTCAGCGGGCGATAGGCGGGATCGGCGGCATTCTGCGCATCGACCTTGGCCGCCATCCGCGCGAACGCCGCATCGACATCGGCGGCGGTGCAGACCCCGTGGAGCAGCCAGTTGGCGACATGCTGCGACGAGATACGCAGCGTCGCGCGGTCCTCCATCAACCCGACATCGTGGATGTCGGGCACCTTGGAACAACCGATCCCCTGATCGATCCAGCGCACGACATAGCCGAGAATGCCCTGGATACTATTGTCGAGTTCGCGCGCGACCGCCTGCGCTTCCCAGTTGCGGCCATTCGCGACCGGCACCCGTAACAGGTCGGCGATCGGCGCGACCGGTTCGGCACTCCGCCCACGCTGTTGCTGCGCAACATCGACCGCATGATAGTGCAGCGCGTGCAGCGTCGCGGCGGTGGGCGACGGGACCCATGCGGTGCTCGCGCCGCTGCGGGGATGGGCGATCTTCTGCGCCAGCATGTCGGCCATCCGGTCGGGTGCGGCCCACATCCCCTTGCCGATCTGCGCGCGTCCACCAAGCCCGCAGGCGAGGCCGATCTGGACGTTGCGGTCCTCATAGGCCGCGATCCACGGCGTCGCCTTCATCTCGCCCTTGGGGATCATCGGCCCGGCGCGCATCGCGCTGTGCAGTTCGTCGCCGGTGCGGTCGAGGAAGCCGGTATTGATGAACACGATGCGGTGGCGCACCGCATGGATGCACGCGGCAAGATTGGCCGAGGTGCGGCGTTCCTCGTCCATCACCCCGATCTTGATCGTGTGACGCGGCAGCGCGAGCAAATCCTCAACCGCGTCGAACAGCGTATTCGTAAAGGCGACTTCCTCCGGCCCGTGCTGCTTGGGCTTGACGATGTAGATTGATCCGGCGCGGCTGTTGGCACGCGGCCCGTTCACGTCATGCAGCGCGATCAGGCTGGTGACGATCGCGTCGAGGATGCCTTCGGGCGCCTCGCCCCCATCGGCAAGGCGCAGCGCGGGCGTGGTCATCAGATGGCCGACGTTGCGCACGAACAGCAGCGACCGGCCGGGCAGCGTGATGGTGCCGCCGTCATGCGCGACATAGCGCCGATCCCCGGCCAGACGGCGCTCGACACTCGCCCCGCCCTTGGCGAAGCGCGCGGTCAGCGTGCCCTGCATCAACCCCAGCCAGTTGGCATAGGCCGCGACCTTGTCCGCCGCATCGACCGCCGCGACCGAATCCTCCAGATCGCAGATGGCGGTCAGCGCCGATTCGAGCAGGACGTCGGCCAATCCCGCCGGATCGCGGCGCCCGATCGGATGGGCACGGTCGATGACCAGTTCGATGTGCAGCCCATGGTGGCGCAGCAACAGATTGTCGCCCGACCGTCCGATCCACTGATCGGGATCGGCCAGCGACGGATCGCCGCCCCGCCAGTCGCGCCAGCTCCCGCCGGCCAGCGGCACCGCATCGTCGAGGAACGCCTTGGCGCGGGCGATCACCTGCGCGCCGCGTGCCGCGTCATAGCCGCCGGGGGCGGGCGTGCCGGGAAGCGCGTCAGTGCCGTAGAGCGCATCGTAGAGACTGCCCCAGCGCGCGTTCGCCGCATTGAGCAGGAAGCGCGCGTTGAGGATGGGTACGACCAGTTGCGGCCCGGCCAGCGAGGCGATCTCGGCGTCGACGTTCGCCGGATCGATGGTGAACGGCGCGGGTTCGGCGACGATATAGCCGATCGCGCGCAAGAACGCCTCCTGTTCGGCCGGGTCGATCGGCTGTCCGGCGCAGGCGGCGAACCAGCCGTCGAGTTCCGCCTGCAACGCATCGCGCCGGGCGAGCAAGGCACGGTTGTCGGGTGCGAACCGGGCGAAGATCGCGGCGACGCCGTCCCAGAAGGCGGCGGGATCGATGGCGGTGCCGGGCAGCGCCTGCTCCTCGACGAAGGTCGCGAGGTCGGTCGCGACCTGAAGGCCGGCCCGCTCGACATAGGTTTGCGCCATTACCGCTTCCTTTCGCCTCACATCATTATCTTGCGAGACGACATAGCCCCTCGCCTTTCCCATCGGTAGCGGCGATGATCGCAGCACAGCCGTTCGCCGGAGGAACGAATGACGCTCGACCCCGATCACGCGCTGTTCGTCGCGATCGTCGATGCCGGCAGCATCGCCGCCGCCGGGCGGGCGCATGGCCTGTCCCCCGCCGCCGTCTCGAAACGGCTGGCGCGGCTGGAGGCGCGGCTGGGCGCGAGACTGGTCGAACGGACGACACGGCGGCTGCACCCGACCGCCGCCGGCGCGCAACTCCATGCCGATCTGACCCACATCCTCGCGGCGCTGGCGGCGGCGGAGGCACGGGTCGGCGGGGCGGCGGCGGTGCCGTCCGGCCGGTTGCGGGTGGCGGCGCCGACATCGTTCGGGCGGCTGCACATCGCGCCGCATCTCGGCGACTTTCTTGGCCACCACCCGGCGATCACGTTCGAATTGCTGCTGTCCGACGCCTATGTCGATCTGGCGGCCGAGCGGATCGATTGCGCGATCCGCATCACCGATCGCGTACCGCCGGGCCTCACCGCACGGCGGCTGGCGACCAACCGGCGGGTGGTGTGCGCCAGCCCGGCCTATCTAGCCGCGGCGGGCGTGCCGATGACACCCGACGATCTCGCGCGCCACCGGCTGCTCGCCGCCGACGGGCAATTGCCATGGCGGTTGCTGACACCGGGACGCCGCGCGCTGATCGAGGGGGCAAGCGCGGTGCGAACCAATTCAAGCGAGGTAGTGCGCGAACTGGCGCTGAGCGGGGTCGGCGTGGCGCTGCGCTCGCTGTGGGATGTGGGCGAGCCGTTGCGCGACGGTCGGCTGGTGCGAGTGTTGCCGGCGTGGGAGGGGCCGCACGACCTCGGCATCCTAGCGATCCACGGGCCGCAACCGAGCGCCGCCGTGACCGCGTTCGTCGACCATCTCGCCCCGCGCCTGCATGCGGCGTCATGGGAAGCGCTTGACTCGACGACGGGAGAGGTGCAGCATCGTAACAATTGATACCAGATTGAGAGGATGCGACGATGGAGCATATGGACGTCAATCCGATGGGCCTCGACGGGTTCGAGTTCTGCGAATTCTCCGCACCGGACGTCGAACGCATGGGCCGGCAGCTCGAACAATTCGGCTTCGTTGCCGCATCGCGCCATCCGACACGCGATGTCGTGCGCTACAAGCAGGGGCGGATCAACCTGCTGCTCAACCGCATTCCAGACGGCCATGCTGCACAATTTGCTGCGCAGCATGGACCATCGGCGGCGGGGATGGCGTTCCGGGTCGCCGATGCCCGGGCGGCGTTCGACGCTGCGATCGCGCGCGGCGCGAAGCCTGCCGACGCATCGCACGGCGCGCTCGGCGAAGGCTATGCGCTGGAAGGGATCGGCGGCTCGCTCCTGTATCTGGTCGACCGCCATGGCGATGCCGGATCGCTCTACGACGACTGGGAACAAGTGCCCGGCGCGGCGGAAGCCGAGGCGGAGAACAATGTCGGCCTCGACCTGCTCGACCACCTGACCCACAACGTCAAGCGTGGGCAGATGCGGACGTGGTCGACCTTCTACAACCAGATCTTCGGGTTCGAGGAACAGAAGTATTTCGACATCAAGGGCAAGGCGACCGGCCTGTTCAGCCAGGCGATGATCGCGCCGGACAAGGCGATCCGCATCCCGCTGAACGAAAGCCAGGACGACAAGAGCCAGATCGAGGAATTCATCCGCGACTATAATGGCGAGGGCATTCAGCACCTTGCCTTCACCACCGGCGATATTTTCGAGACGGTCGAAAAGCTGCGCGCGCGCGGCGTGAAGCTGCAGGACACGATCGAAACCTATTACGAACTGGTCGACAAGCGCGTGCCGGGGCATGGCGAGGACCTCGAACGGCTGCGGCGCAACCGCATCCTGATCGACGGCAATGTCGGCGACGAAGGGTTGCTGCTGCAAATCTTCACCGAACCGATGTTCGGGCCGATCTTCTTCGAGATCATCCAGCGCAAGGGCAACGAGGGCTTCGGCAACGGTAATTTCCAGGCTTTGTATGAGTCGATTGAACTGGATCAAATTCGGCGGGGGGTAATCACGGTCGACGCATAAGCGTCGACCGGATGCCGGGACGCAGGTCCCGGCCCCGCGCCGGCCAGCGCAGCGCAGCCGGGCCACAAGGCGCGGCTCCGCCGCGACTGACGGCCCGGCGGGCGGCAAACGCCAACCGTCACCCCGGCGAAGACCGGGGTCCATGGTAACGGCTGGTATCGATAGAAGCGTAACGTCACCTGTCCATGGATTCCGGCCTGCGCCGGAATGACGAAGAGGCGAAGGAGAGGATCATGCCCGGTTCCACCTACCACCCCGGCTTCGCCAACCATGTCGCCACCGAAGCCGTCGCCGGCGCGCTCCCCATCGGCCGCAACAGTCCGCAGCATGTTCCTTTCGGCCTGTACGCCGAACAATTGTCGGGCACCGCCTTCACCGCGCCGCGACACGAGAACCGGCGATCGTGGCTCTACCGCCTGCGCCCCACCGCCAACCACGGCGCGTTCATTCCCTACACCGGTGCGGCGCACCTCAAGTCGGCCCCGATCGACGGCCCCCCGCCCAGCCCCAACCGGATGCGCTGGGACCCGCTTCCGTTCCCCGACGCCTCGACCGACTGGGTCGACGGCCTCGTCACCTATGGCGCGACCGGGGATGTCGCCGCGCAAAGCGGGGTCGGCATCCACCTCTATGCCGCGACGCGCGACATGGACCGCGCGTTCTTCTCGGCCGATGGCGAGTTGCTGATCGTGCCGCAGCACGGCCGCCTCGCGATCGATACCGAACTGGGCCGGATCGACATCGCCCCGCTCCAGATCGCGCTGATCCCGCGCGGGCTGCGCTTTCGGATCAAACTCCCCGACGGCCAAGCACGCGGCTATGTCTGCGAGAATTACGGCAGCCTGTTCCGCCTGCCCGACCTCGGGCCGATCGGTGCCAACGGCCTCGCCAACCCGCGCGATTTCGAGGTGCCCGCCGCGTGGTTCGAGGACCGCGATACCCCTTGCGAGGTGATCCAGAAATTCCAGGGCGGCCTGTGGACCACCACGCTCGACCATTCGCCGTTCGACGTGGTGGCGTGGCACGGCAATCTGGCGCCATGCCGCTATGACCTGACGCGCTTCAACACGATCAACACCGTGTCGTTTGACCATCCCGACCCGTCGATCTTCACCGTGCTGACAAGCCCAAGCGACACGCCCGGCACCGCCAATTGCGACTTCGTGATCTTTCCGCCGCGCTGGATGGTGGCGGAGGACAGCTTTCGCCCACCATGGTTCCACCGCAACGTGATGAGCGAGTTCATGGGGCTGGTGACGGGGGCCTATGACGCGAAGGAAGGCGGCTTCGCGCCGGGCGGCGCGTCGCTCCACAACCAGATGAACGGCCATGGCCCCGATCAGGCGAGCTATGAAAAGGCGGTCGCCGCCGACCTCAAGCCGCACCGCATCGCCGACACCATGGCCTTCATGTTCGAGACGCGCCACGTCGTCCGCCCGACCCCCTGGGCGATGGCGACGCCGACGATGCAGCTCGATTACGACGATGTCTGGACCGGATTCGCCAAGGCGAAGCTGCCGGGATGAGCGACGACCGGGTCTTCGCAACGCCGGCCGGGGTGACGCTCGGGCCGCTGGGCGACGTCGCCGAGGGCGCGGCACGCAACTATGTCCTGCAACTGCGTGCCGGGCGGTTCCACGGCTTCGTGGTGCGCACCGGCGACGGCGTGGTCGGCTATGTCGATCGCTGCCCGCACATGGGCCTGCCGCTGGCGCAGACGCTCGACGGCTATCTGACACCCGACGGATCGGCGATCGTTTGCGGCTGGCACGCCGCGCTGTTCGACATCGCCAGCGGCGCGTGCCTCGGCGGCCCCTGTCCCGGCCAGTCGCTAACCCCGTGGCCGGTAACGGTTCGCGATGGGGCGATCGTTACCGCCTGAGGCGGGTTTCACGCGAAGGCACGAAGGCACGAAGAAGATTTGGTTCGCGCAGAGGCGCGGAGGCGCAGAGAGGTTAGGGCGCACGATCGTCTCGCGCCGAATGGCACTGTTCCATGCCGCATCGTGGGAGAGGAGAGACGCTGCCGCGTCCACAACCCCTCCGCGCCTCTGCGCCTCTGCGCGAAAAACCCTTCTTCTTCGCGCCTCCGCGCCTTCGCGCGAACCAATCCGCCTCAAGCCGCCACCGCCTCGGGCAATGCGGTGAGCGTCGACGCCCGCCCGAATGACCCGGCATTGTCGCGCAGCCACGCATCCGCCGTCGCCCGGCCGAGATCGCGCAGCGCCTCCAGTTGCGACCAGCGCGTGTCGCTCTTGCCCGACGGCCCCCGTTCGGCCAGCGCGTGCGGCGCTTCCATCAGGTGCAGGTTGGTGTCGGCCAGCGCGGTAAACTTGTCGGTGATCGGCGGCGCCTGTCGCGCGATCGCCTGTACCTCGGTCAACGCCTTCAGGTCGCGTAACAGACAGGCGTTGAAGCCGATGTCGCTCATCCGCGTCATCACCTCAACCAGTGTGTCGGGGGTTTCCTTCGTCAGAAACGGCGTGATCTGCACGATCAGCAGGTCGCTCTGGCCATGCCCGTCGAAGATCAGCGGTTCTAGCGCGGGGTTGGCGGAAAAGCCGCCGTCCCAATAGCATTCGCCCTCGATTTCGACCGGCCCGAACAATTCGGGCAGGCAGGCCGAGGCCATCAGCGAATCGAGCGTGATCTCACCGCCCTTGAACAACCGTGCGGCCCCCGTCGACACCCTGGTCGCGGCGATGTGCAGCGGCACCGCTTGCGGCGCGGCGAGCGTGGTCAGGTCGATATTGTCGGCGACGACGCCCCGCAACGCGCGCATGTCGCGCAGGTCGGGCGACAGCGGCGCGACATAGCGGCCGAACAATTTGCTGAGTTCGATCGAGCGGCGCAACACCGGCTCGAACAACGGCCCCGCCCAATACATGTCGAAATCGAATGCCCTGAGCGGCGAGCGCCGCGACACGCCGCGCCACAGCCGTTCAAGCGCCGCCTTCGCCCCCGGCCGCCCGCCTTCCACCAAGCCGCTGACCAGCGCCGCGCCGTTCAGCGCGCCCGCCGAGGCTCCACTGACCGCGACGATCGGCAGGTCCTCGTCGAGCAGCCGGTCGAGTACGCCCCAGCCATAGGCACCATGCGCTCCACCGCCCTGCAACGCGAGCGAGAGGCGCGGACGATCGTCGATATGGGTCATGATCGGAATTCCTGGGGGACGAGGGGGTTGTCGGCTCTCCCGATCGGTCGGCGATCCTGCGTCGCCTTGGCCGGGGAAACGGGCGACCGGCCGATTGGATGCAGCCGCCATCGCCGCATTTTGGCGAGGATATGACGGACCCCGCCGCCGCTTCGCCGGTTATCCCTCCATACATCACGGCTACAGGGAGATGCGCGATGCTCGAACACGTACCGGCATGGCTCGGGGCATTGCTGCGCGGCGTCCGCGCCGGGGCCTCCAAGCTGACGATCGTCGATCCCGCGCTCGGCAGTTTCGACAGCCTCGATCTGTCGAGCCTCGCCTTCGCCGACGGACAGCGGCTGCCCGAACGCTTCACCGCCGATGGCGAAGGACTGTCGCCGCCGCTCCACTGGCGTGGGGTGCCGGCGGGCACGCGGCGGCTGGCGCTGATCGTCGAGGACCCCGATGCGCCCGCGCCGCAACCGCTGGTCCATGCGATCCTGTGGGACTTGCCGCCGGAGGACGGGCAATTGCCCGAAGGCGACATCCGCCCCGATGGCGATGGCGAAGCGGGACACGGCGATGTCGGCCGCAACAGCTATCTGCGCGAAGGCTGGCTGCCGCCCGACCCGCCGACCGGCCACGGCGAGCATCGCTATGCGTTCCAGCTCTTCGCGCTGGGCGACGGCCCGGACCTCGATCCCAACCCCGGCCGCAGCGCGCTGGTCGAGGCGATGGCCGGGCGGGTGCTGGCGGCGGGGCTGTTGACCGGCACCTATTCGCGCGGGGAACCCGCCGATGTCGGACCGGTGGGCGCGCCGGCTACCGCCTGATCCGCTACGCCACCAGCCGGAACCGCAACAACCGGTCGTCGAGCGCGATCAGCGCCTCGGCGGCCGTACCCACCGCGCGGACGATCTCCGGGTGGCGGGCGTCGAGCCCGCCGGTCAGCGATCCGAAGGCGGGCAGGATCAGCTTGGTATCGGTCGCGACGAAGCAGCGCCGTGATACCGACTTGCCGCGCACCTGCACCCTGAGCTTGGGGTGGAAATGCCCCGACAATTCGGGGCACGTTTCCCCGCGCTCGGCTTCGTGGCGCAGCACCAGTCCGTCGACCTCGGCCTCGGCCGCCACCCGTCCGCCGCAATGATCGGCGACAACCGGATCATGGTTGCCGGTGATCCACGTCCACTCGGCCCCGCCGGTCAGCGCGCACAGCCGCGCCCGCGCTTCCCCCGACAACCGGTCGCACCCGGCGCTGTCGTGAAAACTGTCGCCCAGACACCAGATTTCGCGCGGGTCCGTCCGCGCGACCAGCGCCTCGATTCCCGCCAGCGTTTCCAGCGTGTCATAGGGCGGCAGCATCTGCCCGAACTGCGCGAACCAGCTCGCCTTCTCGAAATGCAGATCGGCGAGCAGCAGCGCGCGCCGCGCAGGCCAGTACAGCGCCCCTTCGCGCAGGGCGGAAAATTCATGTCCGGCGAACGAAAGACGAACCATCGGTGGCGCTATGCCGGTCGTTCCGGTTCGCATCAAGCCGCGCAGGCGTAACGGTCGGATTGATTCACGCGAAGGCGCGAAGGCACGAAGAAGATTTGGTTGGCGCAGAGGCGCGGAGGGGTTCCGCTTGCAGCAACATCCCCCGCGCAAGCGGCCTCACGCTATCGGAGCAGCCAGTACGACGTCTCCCGGTCGCGCAGCGTCACCCCGAACGCACCCCCTCCGCGCCTCTGCGCCTCTGCGCGAAAAACCCTTCTGTTCTTCTCCTCCGCGTCTCCGCGCCTTCGCGTGAACCAACCTTCTTCCGACCGACCGATCAATCCAGCGTCATCGCCTCCGCCGCCAACGCTTCCGCCTCGGCCAAAAGCGCATCCTCCGCCGACGACCCCTGCTCCATCCGCTCGCGCCCGATCAGCACCAGCACCGGCACCGCCAGCGGGCTGATCCGGTCGAGTGCCACATGCCGCATCCGCGCCTGCGCCGTCTCCAGCAGCGTCGCCAGCCGCCCGACATCGGTCATCCGCGCCCGCGCATCGTCCCACGCCGCCTGCAACAGCAGATGCCCCGGCTCGTACTTGCGCAGCACGTCGTAGATCAGGTCGGTCGAGAACGTCACCTGCTTGCCGGTCTTACGCTTGCCCGGATGCTGGCGTTCGACCAGCCCGCCGATCACCGCCACTTCGCGGAACGCCCGTTTCAGCAGCGCCGATTGCTGCACCCAGTCGACGAACTCATGCTCCAATATGTCGGGCGAAAACAGCGCCTGCGGATCGGGGATCGGCTCCAGCCCATAGCAGGACAGCGCATAGTCGTTCGCCACGAAGCCGATGGGTTTCAGCCCCATCGCCTCCATCCGCCGCGTGACGAGCATGCCGAGCGACTGGTGCGCGTTCCACCCCTCGAAGCTGTAGGCGACCATGTAATGCCGCCCTTCGCGCGGGAACGTCTCGACCAGCAGCTCTTGGGCGCCCGGCAGCACCGACCGTCGCGCCTGTATCTCCAGCCATTCGCGCACGTCGTCGGGGAAGCGATGCCACTGACCCGGCGAGGCAAGAAACCCGCGCACCCGATCGGCAAGGCTGGTCGACAGCGCCATGCGCGTGCCGCCATATTTGGGAATCCGCGCCGGCCGGCTCGACGCCCGCACCACCAGATCGGTCAACTCGATCTTCTCGACCTCAAGACTCATGCCCGCGAAGAAAAACGTATCGCCCGGCGTGAGTGTCGAGGCGAAATATTCCTCGACCGTGCCCAGCCGCCGGCCATTCTTGAACCGCACGTCCAATGTCGGCGCATCGACGATGATCCCGGCGTTCAGCCGATGCTGCGCAACAAACGCGGGTTTGGTGACATGCCACAGCCCGTCGTCGCCCAGCCGCAGCCGCTTGAACCGGTCATAGGCCTTCAGCGCATAGCCACCCTCGGCGATATAATGCAGCACCCGGTCGAACGTGTCGCTATCCAGCGCCGAATAGGGCAGCGCGCTGCGCACCTCGTCCAGCATGTCGGCGGTGGCGAACGGCGCGGCACAGGCGCAGCCCATCAGATGCTGTGCCAGCACGTCGAGCGCGCCGGGGCGGAACCGGTCAGGGTCGAGTTCCCCCGCCTCCACCGCATCCAGTGCCGCCTGCGCTTCGAGAAACTCGAAACGGTTGCCCGGCACCAGCAACGCCTTCGACACCTCGTCCAGCCGGTGGTTGGCGCGGCCGATGCGTTGCAGCAGCCGCGACGATCCCTTGGGCGCACCCATCTGGATGACGCAGTCGACATCGCCCCAGTCGACCCCCAGATCGAGGCTGGCGGTCGCAACCAGCGCGCGCAACCTGCCATCGGCCATCGCCTGTTCGACCTTGCGCCGCGCCTCGCGGTCGAGGCTGCCGTGATGCACACCGATCGGCAGTTGCCTGTCGTTCGCCTTCCACAAATCCTGAAAGATCAGCTCGGCAAGGCTGCGGGTGTTGCAGAAAACGATGGTCGTGCGATGCGCCTCGATCTGCTGCATCACCTGTCCGGCGGCATAGCGCCCCGAATGGCCCGACCACGGCACCCGGTCGGTCGGCAGCAGGATACGGATGTCGGGATCGGCCCCGGCCTCGCCCTCGACCAATATCACCGTGTCGATGTCGCCGTCGGGGGCCAGCCACGCGCGATAGCCGTCGGGATCGGCGACCGTCGCCGACAGCGCCACCCGCCGCAGATCCGGCGCCAGCCGCTGCAACCGCGCGAGCCCGAGCGCCAGCAGATCGCCGCGCTTGTCGGTGGCAAAGGCATGGACCTCGTCGATCACGATCGTCCGCAGGCCGGCGAACAGGGTCGGCGCATCGGGATAGGATAGCAGCAGGCTGAGCGACTCGGGTGTCGTCAGCAGGATATGCGGCGGTTTGCTGCGCTGGCGCGCCTTGCGATCGGACGGGGTGTCGCCGGTGCGCGTCTCGACCCGAATCGGCAGGTCCATCTCGGCAATGGGGGTCAGCAGGTTGCGCTGCACGTCGACCGCCAGCGCTTTCAGCGGCGAGATATACAGCGTGTGCAGCCCGTCGCGCGGGGCCTCAATCAGCTCGGTCAGCGTCGGCAGGAACCCGGCCAGCGTCTTGCCCGCGCCGGTCGCCGCGACCAGCAGCGCATGGCTACCCGCCCGTGCCGCCGCCAGCATGTCGAGCTGATGCCGCCTCGGCCGCCACCCACGCGCGGCGAACCAGTCGGCAAGCGGGGCGGGAAGAGGTTCGCTCACCCCGACGCATGTAGGATGCCCGCCGCCCATCCGAAAGCGCCGCGCTGGCAAGGGGGTGGCGGATGTGCGACTCTCGCGGCCGACGCCCTTGGGGAAACCGCCGATGCTTACGACCCTCGCCCTGTTGCTTGCCTCGCCGCAGGCAGCCGCCCCCTGCCCGGCGACCCCGGCCCCGCTGCCGGCGGAATTGCGGAGCTGGACCCGCCCGACCGCCGTGACCGCCGGGGCCGATGCCGCCCGCGCCATGCGCATCCGCCCGGGCGAAACGGTCCGCGCGACGCTGCTGCCGCGATCCGGGGTGCGCTTTGCGTTCCTTCCCCCGAAGGGCGCGGGCCATGCCGGGCTGTTCGGGATCACGGTGGAGCGAGCGGGCCGCTACAAGATCGCGCTCGGCGATCGTGCATGGATCGACATGATCCGCGATGGAGCGCCGCTGCCGTCGGTCGCCCACGGCCACGGCCTTGCCTGTTCGGGCATCGCCAAGCTGGTGGAGTTCGATCTTCGCCCCGGCCGCTATCTCGTCCAGATCACTGGTTCGGCCACCCGCCAGATCACCCTCCTCGCCACGCCGGTCGCGACCCGCTAAGCAACCGCCCTTTCCCCGGCAGGACCACCGACCCGACGATGAACGGCACCTCCTCCTCGATCAGGGCCAAGTCGTTCTGGACGATGGGCACCTATGTCGCCTCGACCGCGCTGCGCTTCGGCGGCAACATCATCCTGTCGCGCGTGCTGGGGCCGGAGATCATGGGCGTGGCGGTGATCGCGCAGGCGATCCGCAACGGCTGCGAACTGCTGTCCGACTTCGGCTTCGAACAGAATGTCGTGCGCAGCCCGAACGGCGAGGATGGCGGCTTCCTCGACACCATCTGGACGATGCAGATCCTGCGCGGCGCGATCGTCTCGCTCGCCTGTCTCGCCCTCGCACCGCTGCTCGCGCGTTCCTACGGCATCGACGTCGCGCTGATGGTCGCGCTCAGCGCTGCGCCGCTCCTCACCTCGCTGACGTCGACCGCGCCCTACACCATGGCGCGCCAGTTGGAGGTGAAGCGCCGCAACCTGTTCGAGCTGGGCAGCGAGGCGGCGGGCCTCGCCATCACCGTCGCGCTGGCGGTGACGCTGCGGAGCGCGTGGGCGCCGATCCTCGCGATCCTGCTGTCGTTCGCGCTGCGCTCGGCGCTCACCTATCCGCTGCTCCACCGCCGCCCCACGCTGCGGTTCGACCGCGCCCATGTCCGCGAGATCGTTCATTACAGCAAATGGATCATGCTTTCCTCGCTCGCCTTCTATGCCGCGATCTATATCGACCGGCTGTATCTGGGCGCGGTGGTGACGCTGGCGATGCTCGGCATCTACGGGCTTGCCCGCTCGATCGGCGACCTGCCCAATACGGTTGCCGGGCGGCTGGGGTTTCAGGTCGTCTTTCCCTTCGTCGCCCACAACGACGGCGGATTCGCGCCGGGCAGCACCGCGCGACGCGAACTGGGCCGCACCCGCGCGCACTTCCTGATCCTCGTCCTGATCGGCGTCGCCACCGTCATGGCATGGGCCGACATGGCGGTGCTGGCACTCTACGGCGCGCGCTTCGCCGCGGCGGGGTGGATGGTGTGCGTGCTGCTGGCGGGAAGCTGGATCGCGGTCCTCGCCTCGCTCGGTGAAGCGACCGTGTTCGGCGGCGGCAAGCCGAGCAACGTCAGCACCGCCAACCTGTTGCGCTTCGCGGTGATGGGCGCGGTATTGCCTTTGGGCTTCCATCTCGGCGGCATGCCCGGCGCGCTGCTGGCGCTCCCGGCGAGCGAGCTGGTGCGCTACCTCTCGCTGCTGCGCGCGCAATATCGCATCGGCGTCGCCTTCGTCGCGCAGGACGTGGCGCTCACCCTCGCCTTCGCCGCGCTGTTCGGCGGCTGGATCGCGCTGCGCCTCGCGCTCGGGCTGGGCGTGCCATGGGCGTTGATGGGGTAAGGCGGTTCGCGCTGGTCTGGTGCTGGCCCGCTTCCCACGGGTCCCCGCCACCCAATCGAGGCACGCGGCCGCGCGATTGGCCGCACTGCCCTACCCCTTACCCCGGCGCATCGTCGTGCGAATCGAAATGCCGCCGCCACTGCGCGATGCCCGCCGCCGTCTGATCGTCGATCTGCACGCCGCGCGGCCCCTGCCGCACGAACACATGGGTGACGAGCAATAGCGAGGCCGGTGCCGGCATGGCGTCCTGATCCACGAGGGGCGAGCGGAAGGCCGCTGTCGCATCTGGTGGGGCGGAGCGCAATCGGGGGGCACGCGGGGCACGACATGGCAAAGCCATGTCGTCAGTCGACGCTCTGCGTCGCTAGCCGGGCGTGTTGCTTTGTCGCTAGATAGCTGCCGCTATCTTGCGGCAACACGCTGGAGCGGGCGAAGGGATTCGAACCCTCGACCCCAACCTTGGCAAGGTTGTGCTCTACCCCTGAGCTACGCCCGCTCTGGCGTCTGTCCGAACCGGCGAACCGGCTGGGGTGAGGCGGGCTATTAGCCGGGGGTTTGGGGTCGCGCAACCCTAAAAAGAAACTCTTTTGCATGTCCCGCGTCATGCCCACATAGGGGCGCTCCCCAACGGACAAAGGAATCGACGCTTGGCCACGCTTGGATTGACCGCCCCGGAAAAGGAAGCCGTGGAGGCGTTCCGCCGCGATGTCGTCGAACCGTCGATGACGCAGCTTGTCGTCATCGATTTCTGGGCCGAATGGTGCGGCCCGTGCAAGGCGCTGACCCCGATCCTCGAAAAAGTCACCGCCGACTATGCCGACAGGGGCGTGGTGCTGGCCAAGATCGATACCGACAAGAACCAGTTCATCGCCGCCCAATTCCAGATCCGCTCGATCCCGACGGTCTATGCGATGTTTCAGGGCCAGTTGGTCGCCGATCTGACGCAGGCACGCACCGAGAGCCAGCTCCGACAGATGCTCGACCAGTTGCTGCAGCAGTTGCCGGTCGAGCCGGCCGAGCCCGCCGGCCCCGACATCGAACCGCTGGTGGCGATGGGCGAACAGGCGCTTGGCGAGGGCGACGCGATGCGCGCGCTGTCGATCTTCGAACAGGTCGCCGAGATCGCGCCGACCCATCCGCAGGTGCTAATCGGCCGTATCCGCGCGCTGCTGGCGCTGGGTGACCATGACACCGCGCAGACCGCGCTCGACGTGCTGCCGCCCGAGGTCGCGAAACTGCCCGCCGTCGATCAGGTGCGCGCCACCCTCGCGCTCGCCCGCGACGCACAGCCGGTCGACGATCTGGCGGGCCTCAAGGCCGAGGTCGCCGCGCAGCCGGACGATCATGACGCGCGCTTCCGCCTTGCCGGCGCGCTGATGGCGGCGGGCGACCGCGACGGCAGCGCCGAGCAGCTTCTGGCGATCGTCGCCGCCGACCGGAGCTGGAACGAGGACGCCGCGCGCCAGCAACTGCTCAAACTGTTCGAGGCGGTCGGGCTTGAGGATCCGTGGGTGTCGCAGCAGCGCCGCAAATTGTCCGCGATCCTGTTCGGATGAGCGCGCGCGTCTCGATCTTTCCCCTGAGCGGGGCGTTGCTGTTTCCCAACATGCACCTGCCGCTGCATATCTTCGAGCCGCGCTACCGGGCGATGGTGTCCGATTCGCTCGCCCGCGACCGGCGGATCGGCATGATCCAGCCGCGTCCGGCGGGCGGTGAGGGCGACCGCGTGCCGCTGTTCGACATCGGCTGCGTCGGGCAGATCATCGATGTCGAGGCGCAGGCCGACGGCCGCTACGACATCGTGTTGCAGGGCGTCACCCGCTTCCGCATCCTGCGCGAGCTGGACGTCACCACCGCCTTCCGCCAGGTCGAGGCCGAGCTGCTGCCGGCCGAGGCGGACGCGACGCTGGCGCTCGCCGAGCGCGCCTCGCTCGAACTGGAATCGCGCCGCTTCGCCGATGCGCAAGGCTATGCGGTCGACTGGGATTCGGTCGCCCGGCTCGACGATGAGAGCCTCGTCAACGGCATCGCCCAGATCGCCCCGTTCGACGTCGCCGCCAAACAGGCGCTGCTCGAAGTGGATCGCCTGTCCGACCGCGCCGAGCTGATCGTGCAACTGATGCAGTTCTTCGGCCGCCACGGCGACGAGGACGAGGCGACGCTGCAATGACGCTCGACCCGTGGCTGCTCTCGATCCTCGTCTGTCCAGTGACGCGCACGCCGCTGGAGCATGATGTTGCGGCGAACGAACTGGTCAGCCGCGCGGCGGGTCTCGCCTATCCGGTCCGGGGCGGCGTGCCCGTCCTGATCGTGGAGGAGGCGCGCGCGCTGTGAGCCATGACCTGACCGGCAAGTGGAGCGGGATCTTCAACTATCCCCACACCCATCCCCCGACCGCGTTCGAGGCCGACCTCGCCGATCTCGGCGGGTCGATCGTCGGCACGGTGCATGAGCCGGACCTGTTCTCGGTGCCGCCCGGCGCGCTGATCGCCGCGGCGATCGACGGCCACCGCGAGGGTGCGAAGGTCGCGTTCAGCAAATTCTACGACGAGAGCGAGGGCTATGCCGACATGGTCGTCTATGCCGGGGCGCTCAGCGACGACGGCTGCGAGATCAGCGGCCGCTGGGACATTCCCGGCGTGTGGTCGGGCACCTTCCTGATGATCCGCCCCACGGCGGTCGTCCCGGCCGGGGAAATCGCCGGCGAGGCGGTCGACGACCTGCCGCCGGACGGCACGGCCTCATAGCAGATAGACGACGACATACCGCGCGACGAGCGCGACCATGACGATCCGCGCGGCCCGCTCGCCGCGCACCCACATCGCCGCCGCCATCAATGCGACGAGGACCACCGTCAGCACGATCGGCAGCCAGCGCAGCAGATGCACCGCCAGCACCGGCTCGCTGGCATACCACGCCAACTGGCACGCCAGCAGCACCGCCAGCACCCCGATCACGATCCGGCGGACGCGAAAGAAATGCTGGTCGAAGTCGGTCGTCTCGTCGCTGTCGCTCGGAAACGCCAGCCGCGCCGCGAGGTAATAGGCACCGGCAAAGCCCGTCACCGCCATCAACGCCTTGCCCGACACGCCGACCACGTCGCGCACCGTCCATGCCGCCTGCCAGAACGACAACAGGTCGAGCAGCACGAAGATACCCAGCAGCGGCGTCAGCCAGCCGATCCGCACCACGCTGCCCGGCCGCAACCGCCGCTCGATCGCCCGCGCGAACCCGCCGAGCACCTCGGCGATCGACAGCCCGAGCAGCAACCCGAACAACGCGAAGATGAATTCGAAATCCGACATGGCGCCCCCCGACGTCCGCTCGATCCCAAACGGTAGCACCATGACGGCAGGCGCGACAACGGCCGGCCTGTCCTACATCCGGGGCGGCTGCTACGGTTGCAATGCCGGCCCGTGACGGGGATGCGGCCGTTCCTTGACAGTGCCGGACACGACGCTCGCGACGCTGTCGCAAGTGTAAACTTTGTAAACTTTGGCCATGGGGTGGACACCGGACCATAGCCGACAGGCACGGATAACGCCCTGCGACCGGAACCGTGCGGTCCCTGACCATGGCGCACGCAACACCGTCGCAAGTGTAAACTTTGTAAACTTTGGACCCACAGGGGACGCCCGGATGCCGATCCCGGCCCATCTGACCCGCCGTTCAACCGGGGGCGGCTCGCCGCTCCGCCCCGGCGGACCCGATCGACGTTCTCGATCAGGATCGAATGTCGGGCATATCCCAAACGACAGGCATGAATGCCGTCATCTCGCGAGCTTACGCCAAACTGTCACTTTCGCGCTCGAACCCGACCGGCGTGACGGGCGCCACCGTCGCTGTCACGATCAGGTCGTAGGTGACGTTGGCGACGGTTCGCGCCATGTCGGGGATCACATCGACCGCAGCGAGGATGGGCAGCAACTCGATCTGCGCACCCAGCGCGATGACTGTCGGCGCGGCGCTCGCATAGACGCTGATCGCGCCCGGAAGTCCAAGGATCATCAGGCTTGAGAGCACCGCCAGCGGTATCGCCATGGCGATCTGGACCGGCGAAACCGTAACGCCGCCCATCCATGCCAGCGCCAACGCCACCAGCAGCGTGTTCGACGGTGCGGTGATCTTGAAGACCGCGACGGCGATCGGCAGCGCGACCGACGCATCGCGATCACCGATGCCAAGCGAACGCGCGCCGAGGATCATCGCAGGCAAGGTTGCGAGCGACGATTGCGTACTCGCCGCAATCACCTGGGCGGGTGCCGCAACCCGCGCGAAGCGCCAGAGCGGGACGCGGCTGGCGAAACGCATCCATCCGTACCCGATAGCGATCAGCAGCACCGACAGCGCGAGCGAGGCGGCGACATATTGCGCCAGAATGGTAAGCACGCTCACCCCTGCGGACGCCCCTACCGAAAAGGCGAGCGCGCCGAT
This sequence comes from Sphingomonas sp. Leaf4, assembly GCF_920939515.1. NCBI lineage: Bacteria > Pseudomonadati > Pseudomonadota > Alphaproteobacteria > Sphingomonadales > Sphingomonadaceae > Sphingomonas > Sphingomonas sp. Leaf4. The sequence goes on from NZ_CAKLBB010000014.1 coordinate 40,563, forward strand.
CCCCAGCGCGCCGACCCGCAGCACCCAGCCGATCACCATCACCATGGCGTCGGCCAGACCGTTGAGCGCCTGAACCAATGCCGCAGACCGTTCTTCCTCGATCCGGCCGACCGCGATCCCCAGGACCAGCGCGAAGATGACCAGCGGGACGATCGCGCCCGCTGCCGCCGCCGCGACCGGATTGGTGGGAATCATCGCACGCACCGCCTCGACGGGTCCGGGCACGACCGGGGGCACCGTTGCGGGAAACATGGTGCGGAGTGCGACGATGCTGTCGTGCGGAATCGTGAAAAGGTCGATCAGCAACGGGGCGACCAGTGCCGTGACGATCGCCGACAAGAAAAGCAGCCCGATCATCACGATCGCCAGCCGCTTCCCCAGATCGCCCCCTTCTTGCCCGGTCGCCGAACGCAGCCGGGCAACCCCGGTCACGACCAGCGCGAAGACTAGCGGGACGATCGTCATTCGCAGCAGATCAAGCCACAGTCCACCGATCAGACCGGCGATCGTCAGCGCGGCAGGGCGCTCGCCCGATACCGTCCCGGCGACGAAACCGCCGACGAGCGCAAGCATCAGCCACGCTGGCGCCGGTATCCGCCGTGCCGCAACCAAGGATATTCCTACCATGACCGCCCCCCGATGGCGATCGTGAGTCTACCACCAGGCGTATGTCAACCGAAAGGGACGACCGATACGATCGGCTCGCCCGGAGCTATTCCGCGAACCGCTCGCGCAGCGCGAGCATGGTGAGCGCAGCCTTGGCCGCCTCGCCGCCCTTGTCCTTCTCGTCGCGCTTCGCCCGCGTCAGCGCCTGCGCCTCGTTCTCGACGGTCAGGATGCCGTTGCCGACGGGTACGCCCTCCAGCGACAGGTTCATGATCCCGCGCGCGCTCTCGTTCGACACGACCTCGAAATGATAGGTCTCGCCGCGGATGATGACGCCCAGCGCCACGAACGCATCATAGTGTTCGGACGCATCGGCGATCGCGATCGCGCCGGGTACTTCCAGCGCGCCGGGCACGGTGATCGTCTCGTGGCTATGCCCCGCCGCCTCGATCGCCGCGCGCGCGCCGTCGAGCAGCAGGTCGTTCAGATGGTCGTAAAACCGGGCCTCGACGATCAGGACCTTCGCCATGTCAATTCTCCGTGATCGGCCGTTCGCCGACGATTTTCAGGCCATAGCCATCGAGGCCGATCAGCGTGTGGTGGGTGTTGGTGAGCAGCACCATGTCCTCGACGCCCAGTTCGTTCAGGATCATCGCGCCGACGCCGTAGTCGCGCAGTTCCTCCATGTCGGGCACCGGCGCGCCGCTGCGGGCATGGATCGCGAGGGTGAGGCCGTCGGGACGCGGCCGGTTGATGACCACCACCACGCCCGCCCCTTCCTCGGCGATGATCCGCATCGATCGGCGCAGCAGGCCGCCGCGCTCGCCGCCTTCGCCGAACAGGTCGGCGAACGGCGACAGCGCGTGCATCCGCACCAGCGTCGGCTTGCTCGGATCGATCAGGCCCTTGACCAGCGCGACCTGCTCGCTGCCCGTCGCCTTGTTCCAGAACGACATCGCGCGCCACTCGCCGCCCCACTCGCTCTCGAACACCGTCTCGGCGCGCTTCTCGACCAGATGGTCGTGGCGACGGCGATAGGCGATCAGATCGCGGATCGTCCCGATCCTGAGCGCATGCAACTGCGCGAAGGCGACGAGGTCGTCCATCCGCGCCATCGTCCCGTCCTCGTTCATGATTTCGCAGATCACGCCCGAGGGATTGAGCCCGGCGAGGCGCGACACGTCGACCGCCGCTTCGGTATGGCCGGCGCGCACCAGCACGCCGCCCTCGCGCGCGACCAGTGGGAAGACATGCCCCGGCGTCACGATCTCCGACGCTTCCTTGGCGGCATCGATCGCGACGGCGATGGTGCGCGCACGATCGGCGGCCGAGATGCCGGTCGTCACCCCCTCGCGCGCCTCGATCGAGACGGTGAAGGCGGTTTCGTGGCGCGTGCCGTTGTTGCGTGCCATCAGGTCGAGGCCGAGTTGTTCGACCCGAGCCTTGTTCATCGCGAGGCAGATGAGGCCCCGGCCGTGGCGCGCCATGAAGTTGATCGCATCGGGCGTCGCCATCTGCGCCGGGATGACGAGGTCGCCCTCGTTCTCGCGGTCCTCGTCGTCGACGAGGATAAACATCCGCCCGTTGCGCGCCTCGTCGATGATCTCTTCGGGCGACGAGAGAAAGGCGTGGGCGAGGCCCGACAGTTCAGCGTTGGCCACGGACTTGTTCCATTCGCATCAGATAACGGGCGAGGACGTCGATCTCGATATTGACCGCCTGGGACGCGGCCAGCGTACCGAGTGTCGTCACCGCCTGGGTGTGGGGGATCAGGTTCAGGGTGAAGCGGGCGTCGTCGGCCGCGTCCTCGACGGTATTGACCGTCAGCGACACGCCGTCGACCGTCACCGACCCCTTGGCCGCGACGAACGGGGCCAGCGCACGGTTGACCGCGATCGTCACGCGGGTCGAATCACCGTCGGGCGCGGTGTCGACCACCTGGCCGACGCCGTCGACATGGCCGGTGACGATATGCCCGCCCAGTTCGTCGCCCAGCCGCAACGCGCGTTCGAGGTTGAGCGGGCGGCCCTCGCGCCACTGGTCGGACGCGGTGCGCGACACCGTCTCGCCCGACACGTCGACCGCGAACCAGCCCGGCCCCTTGTCCACGACCGTCAGGCAGACGCCCGAACAGGCGATCGACGCACCCATGTCGATGGTCTGCGTGTCGTAACTACAGGCGATGGTCACGCGCAGGTCGCCCGCCCCGCCGATCGATTCGATGCGACCCACGTCGCTGACAATTCCGGTAAACACTCGGCGGCTCCTATCTGGCGCGCTCGTAGACTTCCAGCCGGTCGCTGCCAAGACTGCGGGCATCGTGCAACCGCCAGCGACCATGCGCTTGCGTCAGATCGGTGAGGCCGATGTCGGGCAGCGTCCGGCCATGCCCGATCAGGATCGGCGCACGATACAGCAGCAGCCGGTCGACGACGTCGGCGCGCAGGAACGCCGCCGCCGTGGCCGCGCCGCCCTCCACCAGCACATGATCGCCGGGAAGCTCGCCCAGCGCTTCGACTCCGGGAAGCATGACGAACCCCGGCATCGCCGCGCAATCGGCCGACAGCACCACCCGCGCAGGGCTGTGGTCGCCCAGACCGGCCAGTCGCACGTTCAGTTTCGGCCGGTCGATCTCGGCGGTGCCGCGCCCGACGAGGATCGCCTCGTGCCGGCTGCGCTCCAGATGGCCATGCGCGCGGGCGACGGGTCCGGTGATCCACTGGCTGCGCCCGTCCGACAGCGACACCGCGCCGTCGAGCGACAGCGCCAGTTTCAGCGTCACGAACGGCCGGCCAAGCGCGCGCCGCGTCAGGAACCCGGCCATCGACCGCCGCGCATCCTCCGCGCCCGGTCCGACCACGACGTCGATGCCCGCCGCGCGCAACCGGGCAAGCCCCACGCCATCGGTGCGCGGATCGGGATCGCCGATCGCGACCACCACCCGCGCCACCCCGGCCGCAACCAACAGGTCGGCGCAGGCCGGTCCGCGCGGCGAGACATGGGCGCAAGGCTCCAGCGTGACATAGGCGGTGCCGCCCCGCGCACGCTCACCCGCCTGCGTCAGCGCCATCGCCTCGGCATGCGGCCGCCCGCCCGGCTGCGTCCAGCCGCGCCCGGCAACCCGCCCCTCGGCATCGACCAAGATGCAACCAACATTGGGATTGGGCGTAGTCCGCCCGCGCGTCCGCTGTCCGAGCGTCAGCGCCGCCGCCATGTGGCGCGGATCGGCGGCGGGGGCGTGGGTCAGATGCCCCAGCTATTCAGCTTGTCGTCGATCCGCTTCCATTCGGCCTGACGCTTGGCACGATCGCGTAGGAATTCCTCGGTGGCGATGCGGTCCTTCTCCATGTCGATCTTCTGCTGGGCGATGATCTCCGCATCGCTGCGGTTCGCCGGCCAGCTTTCGACGTAGATGATCTCTTTCTTGTACGGCCGCTCGAAATGCGAATCGTGGACGAAGCCCCAGCCGATCACCAGCACGATGCAGATCGACAGCAGCAGGAACCACCATTCATAGGGTTTGCGCGTACGGGCATAGTCCACGAAGTCGCGGATGGCATGTAGCGGCGAGAACAGGCGGAGCAGACTCATGACGCCGTCCAAGATAGGCGCGAGCGCCCCCGTCCGCCAGTGCGGAACGGGGGCGGGCGTTACATGCCTATTGATCCGTCATGGTGAAGCGCACGGTCATCTCGCGCCAGCTTTCCACCGCCACGCCGTCGCGCGTCGCGGGACGAAAGCGCCATTTGGACAACGCGCGGCGCTTGGTCGCCTCGAAGAAGGCGTCGCTGGTGGCGCTCACCGGCTCGATCGCGGTGACGCGGCCGTTGCTGCCCACCAGCACGCGAACGACGACCACCCCGTCGCGGGCCTGATTGCGCTCGAACGCCGGATAGTCGGGCTGGAAATCGGCGCGGTAGCGTGGATCGACGCTGGCGGCGACCAGCACGGGAAGCGGCGAGGCGACCGTGACGCCGCCGGTGCCGCTGCCCGTGCCGCCGGGCGATGCCGTGACCGGTGACGGCGGCGCGATCGGTGGCAGGATGTCGGTGCTCGCGATCACCGGACCGGGCACCGGGAACGGTGCGGGCGGGTTGAACGGCAGCGGCGCCGGCGCGGGATCGGGCACGGCGGTCCGCGGCAACGGCTTGGGGGGATCGATCGGCGGGGGCGGTGGGTCGATGGGAATGTTGATCGTTGTCAGCGGCTCGTCCCCGCCGCGCAGGATGGTCGTCGTCGCCATCGTCGTCATCAGCGCCAGCAGTGCGCCGTTGATCGCTATCGCTATTCCCAGTCCGGTCGGACTGAGGCCACGTTGTCCCTGATATGCCATGCCCTCACGCTCCTCGATGCAACTCTCCCAGGCCAAATCGGCCGAGCTGCGAGGAGATACCTGTCGGGGACGGCTGTAAAGCTGACGCCTACGTCAACCGTGCGATCGCCGCCTCTCGCCCGATCAGCGGCAGCAGCGCGGCCATGTCCGGCCCATGCTCGCGCCCGGTCAGCGCGAGGCGCAGCGGCAGGAACAGCGCCTTGCCCTTGCGCCCCGTCTCCGCCTTCAAAGCGCCGGTCAGTTCGGCCCATGGTGACTCCCACGCGATCGTCGCCGCAACGCGCGCGGCAGTGGCGAGGAACGCCGCATCCTCTTCGCCCAGCGCCGGCCGCGCGACCGGCCCGGTCACGACCCGCCACCAGTCGGCGGCATCGCTCACCCGCTCCAGATTGCCGCGCACCGCTGCCCATGCGGCCGCATCCATGCCCTCGGGCAGCAAGTCCGCGACGCGCCCGTACGGCAGTTGGTGGACGATCCGCGCGTTTACCTGCGCCAGTTCGCCCTCGTCGAACCGCGCTGGCGCGCGACCGAAGCGGGCAAAGTCGAACCCCTCGACCAGCGGCGCCGGATCGACGATCGGCTCCACCGGATCGCTGGTGCCGAGCCGTGCGAGCAGCGCGATGATCGCCTCGGGTTCGATGCCCTCATTACGGAAATGATCGATCCCCAGCGATCCCAGCCGCTTCGACAGCTTGCCCTCGTTCCCCGTCAGCAGTGCCTCATGCGCGAACGCCGGCGGCGTCGCGTCCATCGCCTGAAACATCTGCATCTGCGTGGCCGTGTTCGACACATGATCCTCGCCGCGCACGACATGGGTGACGCCCATGTCGACATCGTCGATGACCGAGGGCAGCAGATACAGCCATGATCCGTCGGCGCGGCGCACCACCGGATCGGACAGCAGCGCACCGTCGAAGCGCTGTGGCCCACGGATCATGTCGTCCCACAGGATCGGTTCCGCCGCCAGCCGGAAGCGCCAGTGCGGTCGCCGCCCTTCCCCTTCCAGCCGTTCGCGATCCGCGTCGGTCAGGTTCAGTGCCGCCCGGTCGTACACCGGCGGCAATCCCCGCCCGGCGAGGATCTTGCGCCGCAGGTCGAGTTCCTCGGGCGTCTCATATGCCGGATAGATGCGCCCGGCAGCGACCATGTCGGCGAACACCGCCTCGTACCGGTCGAACCGTGCCGACTGGCGTTCCTCGCCATCGGGGGTCAGCCCCAGCCACGCCAGGTCGGCGCGGATCGCCTCGACGAACCGCTCTTCGCTGCGTGCCTTGTCGGTATCGTCGATCCGCAGCAGGAACCGCCCGCCGTGCCGCTTCGCGAACATCCAGTTGTGGAGCGCGGTGCGAAGGTTGCCGACGTGCAGCGTGCCGGTCGGGCTGGGGGCGAAACGGGTGACGATCATGGCCGCCCTCTCGCCCATTTGGAGGATCGGCGCAAACACGGGCGTCACATGGGTTTCACATTTCGTCCATGCGCTCTATGGCGCGCCCATCTTCTCCACACACGGACCACGGGGCATTCCATGAAGCTGCTGGCGGGCAATTCCAACCTTCCCCTGTCGACCGCGATCGCGGACTATCTCGAAATCCCGCTGACCAAGGCGAGCGTCCGGCGCTTCGCCGACGAGGAAATCTTCGTCGAGGTGCTGGAGAATGTGCGCGGCGAGGACGTGTTCGTCATCCAGTCGACCAGCTATCCGGTCAACGACAATCTGATGGAGATGCTCATCATGATCGACGCGCTGAAACGCGCGTCGGCACGGCGCATCACCGCCGTCATCCCCTATTTCGGCTATGCCCGGCAGGACCGCAAACCCGGCCCCCGCACGCCGATCTCGGCCAAGCTGGTGGCGAACATCGTGACCGAGGCGGGCGCCGACCGCGTGCTGTGCGTCGATCTCCATGCCGGGCAGATTCAGGGTTTCTTCGATATTCCGACCGACAATCTCTACGGCGCGCCGGTGATGTCGGAGGACATCAAGACCCGCTTCGGCGAGCATAACCTGATGGTCGTCTCGCCCGACGTCGGCGGCGTGGTCCGCGCGCGCAGCCTTGCCAAGCGGCTGCACAACGCCCCCCTCGCCATCGTCGACAAGCGCCGCGAACGGGCCGGCGAATCCGAGGTCATGAACATCATCGGCGATGTCGAGGGCCGCTTCTGCGTGCTGATCGACGATATTGTCGACTCGGCAGGCACGCTGTGCAACGCGGCGGCCGCATTGAAACAGGCCGGCGCGGTCGGCGTCGTCGCCTATTGCACCCACGGCGTGCTGTCGGGCGGCGCTGTCGCCCGCGTCGAGGCATCGGCGCTGGAAGAACTGGTCATCACCGATTCGATCGGCAACCACGACGTGATCGCGCAGGGGACCAAGATCCGCCACCTGACCATCGCCCCGCTGCTGGCCGAAGCGATCCGCCGCATCGCCGACGAATCGTCGGTGTCGAGCCTGTTCGACTAAACGCCCCCCAACGTCCGCGCCAGCGCCGCTTCGTCCTGCATCACCCGCCGGACATTGCGGCGCAGCTCCTCGGCAAGCGCATGGGTGGTCGCTCCGGCATGGGGCAGCGCCTTGCCGAGCGCGGCGAGGATTTTCAACACACGCTGCGCCACCTCTTCCTCGCCGGCACCCTCGCGTATGATCGATACGAAGCCGTCGCGGATCATCTCGTCGATGCCGGGACGCGGCAGATACACCGGCGGCAATTCGGCATCGGGCGGCGGCGCTTCGGCGGGCAACAGCGACAAGGTGCGGAACAGCGCGTTCACCACCTCGATCGCGGTGCCCGGATCGTTCGTCGCCGGGGCAAGCGCCCGTCCGGCGATCTCGCCCAGCGCGATCAGCCCCAACCGGAGATCGTGATCGAAGCGCCGGTGCCGCTCGACCATGAACGCCTTCACCAGCGCCCGCTCAGTCGCCTCGTCGACGTCCTTGCCGACGATCCGCAGCAACGGCCGGTCGCCATGCACCAGCGTTCCCGGCAGCGCTTCGACATGGATCGCGATGCCGTGTTCGCGGGCGATCGCGATCAGGTCCGCCATGTCGATATGGGTGACATAGCCGATCCGGTCCGCCGTCACCGTCCGCGCGCCCGGGGGTAGCGCAACCGCGGGACTACCGCCGCCGTACGGGTCCCTGGCGAACGCGGCCATCGCCGAACCTGCCGCATCCTCGACCCGGTCGATCACGTCCGCCATCCGCCCGAACGCGGCGAGATGCGCGATCCAGCGCAGCAGCGTGACGACGACCAGCACGATCAGCAGGATGGTCGCCAGCAACAACACCACCCGCCCCTGCCCGCCGTAGAGCCGGGTCTGCAACCCGATGATTCCCACCACCGCAAAGACGAACGCGCCGAGGAATGTCGACAGCGCGTTCTGCGACGTTCGGTCGGAGATCATCAACTGCGTCGCGCGTGGCGTGGCGAGTTGCGTCGCGGACGAATAGGCGCTGACCATCGCCGTCAACGAAAAGGTCGTCACCGCCAGCATCGACGATGCGATGATCCCCAGCACCGTGCCGACCGCGTCCTGACCGATGTCGCCGGTGAAATGATAGGGCAGCCACCGCGCGATGATCCCGGCGAACCCCGCCACCGCCACGCTCGCCACGCTGATGAGCGCGGCGCGGAACCAGATCTGCCGTCCGGCATGCCGGGCCAGCCAGGCGATACGCGAAACCGATACCATATTGCCCCCTTCTTCCCGCGAACGCACGGACGAAGCAGATCGGTGCGCGGCCCAGGCGATTATTGCGCGGGCGGTTTCGCCGCCGGCGCGACGCCCTCGCCCGGTCGGATCGTCATGCGTCCATTGATGGTCCGCTGTTCGGGCCGGGCATCGGCCTCGGCCAGATCATGCCGCGCTTGATGGCCGAGACATTTTATCTCTCGGCTAAAAACCGATGCGTCCCGTCGCACCCGGCACGGGTGGGTCACACCACCCCGTCCCACAGCAACTTCACCCCTACCGCGATCATCAGCCAGTAGATCACCCGGTAGAACCGCTCGGCCGACACCCGCCGTACCAGCCACACGCCGACGAAGGTCGTCGCGATCGCCACCGGCAGCAATGCGGCCGAGGTCAGCAGATTGGTCCGCGTGAACTGCCCCAGCGCCAGATAGGCGGGCACCTTCAACCAGTTGACCGCGCAGAAGAAGATCGCGGTCGTCCCCACCAGCACGTCGCGCGGCAGGCGGCGGGGCAGAACCCAGAGCTGGAACGGCGGCTGCCCGGCATGGGCGATCTGGCTGGTGATGCCCGACAGCACCCCGAACAGGCTGCCGACCCAGCCGGGCGACGCGGAGGCGACCGGTACGCCGTGCCGCTCGGTCCACAGCCGCCAGCCGCCGAACAGGATCGAGATGCTCCCTACCGCCGCCAGCACCGCCGAAGGCTGCACCATGGTCGCAAAGCCATAGCCCAGCGCAATTCCCACCGCCGCGCCGGGCAGCATCCACAACAGGACATGCGCGTCGAACGTCCGACGGAACGCCCATACCCCCACCACATCCTGCACGATCAGGATCGGCAGCAGGATCGCGGCGGCCTGTACCGGATCGATCGCCAGCGCCAGCATCGGCATGGCGAGCGAACCGACTCCGGCGAACCCGCCCTTGGCCAGCCCCTGCGAGGCGACGGCGGGGATCGCCAGCGCGTAGAACCACGGATCGACGATCAACGGACCGCGTCGCCCCGCATCTGCGCGATACGGAACAGCGCCAGCACGCCGACCGCCATCACCGCGACCAGCGCCAATACCGCATAGGTCAGCGCCGCCAGCCAACCGGCGATGTCGTGCAACGCATCGGCGTGAATCCGGGCGGTGGTTTGTTCGGGGGTCAACTCGCGCGGCGCGCCAGTGGTGAACGGGGCGGGAGTGCCAGCTTCGGGTGCAGCGGCGCGTGAGTCGACCGCCTGCGGGCCATCGCTGCGGCTTGCCTGCCCGCCCCCATCGGCCATGCCGCCAGGCGTGTTGGTCGACATGGTGGCGACCGCGCCGACCATCGCCAGTGTAGCGAACACCGCCAGCAGCCACGACAGTGCGCGTGCCTGCCACCCCCCGGGCGTCACGGATGCTCGACCGGATCGCGGGTGACGGCGGTCGGCGCGCGCACCCCGGCGTTTCCGCGCGCCTTCAACGTCGCCTTGAGGTCCTCAGGCTTCGGGGCCCACAGGAAACCGAAGCTGACCGTGCCGTGCTTCGTTTCGACGACATGGTGCAGCCGGTGCGCGGAGATGATCCGCTTCATATAGGACGACCTGGGCAGATAACGATGGCTGAGCCGGCGGTGGACGATCACGTCATGGAACCCGAAATAGATCGCCCCATAGGCGGCGATCCCCGCGCCGATCCAGATCGTGCCCGGCCACCAGCCCCATTGCACCCCGCCCAGCAATAGCACGATCGACGGCACCGCGAAGATCGCGGCGTACAGGTCGTTCCACTCCCAGTTACCATGGCGGGGCGCATGGTGGCTGGCGTGAAGGAACCAGCCCGGCCCGTGCATCAGCCAGCGGTGCGCGACATAGGCGAACCCTTCCATGAAGATCACGGTCGCGACGAAGATCAGGATACCGATTGCCCAGTGCATGGCGGCGATATAGCCTCGCCCCATGAAAAGCGCGAGGGTGACAGCGACCTTGTTCGCGATGGCTTTGCTGGCTGGGTGTCAGCCGACCGACGAACAGAAGTTGCAGTCGTGGCTGTTGCACAGCCTGCCCGAGCGCTTCGCCAACTGCATCGCCGAACGCACCTATGATGCGCTGACTCCGGTGGAAGAAAAGGCGTTCCGCGACGCGGTGCTCGCCGGATTCCGGGCATCGCCCGACAGGTACACCGCCGACCGTCCGCGGACGCTCGCCGAAGCGCAGGCAGCGATCGCACGCGATCTTCCCGCCAATGTGGCGCAACGGGTCCGCGCCACCACCGCCCGTTGCCACGTCCACAACTGGCGTCTCGGTTAAAGCATTTGCGACGCAATTGCATTAATGCGCTTTCGGACTGGATTCGCCTGCGCGCATGTGCTTTACGCGCGTCAACTTCGCAAACTTGCGTACAACCACCCGAGAGGCGGAAGGCAACGTCATGAACATTCACGAATATCAGGCCAAGGAACTGCTGGCGAAGTTCGGCGTGCCGGTCCCGCAGGGGTTCGCCGCGCTCACCGTCGACGAAGCCGTCGAGGCCGCCGGCAAGCTCCCCGGGCCGCTGTATGTCGTCAAGTCGCAGATTCACGCCGGCGGGCGCGGCAAGGGCAAGTTCAAGGAACTGGCCCCCGACGCCAAGGGCGGTGTCCGTCTCGCGTGGAACCTCGACGAAGTCCGCGCGCACGCCACCGACATGCTCGGCAACACGCTGGTCACGATCCAGACCGGCGACGCCGGCAAGCAGGTCAACCGCCTGTACGTGACCGACGGCGCGAACATCGCGCAGGAATTCTACCTCGCGCTGCTCGTCAACCGTGCGACCGGCCGCGTCTCGATGGTCGCCTCGACCGAAGGCGGCATGGACATCGAAACCGTGGCGCATGACACGCCCGAGAAGATCCATTCGATCGACATTGATCCGGCGACCGGGTTCCAGCCGCACCACGGCCGCGCCGTCGCCGCCGCGCTCGAACTGAAGGGCGACCTTGCCAAGCAGGCCGCCAGCGTCGCGTCGAAGCTATACGATGCGTTCCTCGGCACCGATGCCGAGCAGATCGAGATCAACCCGCTGGCCGTCACCGAGGAAGGCCAGTTGGTCGTGCTCGACGCCAAGGTCGCGTTCGACGGCAACGCCATGTTCCGTCACAAGGACCTGATGGAACTGCGCGACACCACCGAAGAGGACGCGATGGAGCTGGAGGCGTCGAAGTACGACCTCGCCTACATCAAGCTCGACGGCGACATCGGCTGCATGGTCAACGGCGCCGGCCTCGCCATGGCGACGATGGACATCATCAAGCTGAACGGCATGTTCCCGGCCAACTTCCTCGACGTGGGCGGCGGCGCCAACAAGGAGAAGGTGACGGCGGCGTTCAAGATCATCCTCGCCGATCCGGCGGTGAAGGGCATCCTCGTCAACATCTTCGGCGGCATCATGAAGTGCGACATCATCGCCGAGGGCATCGTCGCCGCCGCGAAGGAAGTGAACCTGTCGGTGCCGCTGGTCGTCCGTCTGGAAGGGACCAACGTGCAGGCCGGCAAGGACATCCTCGCCAATTCGGGTTTGGCGATCGTTCCGGCCAACGACTTGGGCGACGCCGCCAAGAAGATCGTGGCGGAAGTGCAGAAGGCGGCCTGATCGCCTTCGCGCGCAAGCGAACCGAAAGGGGCCCGGGCGGAAACGTCCGGGCCCTTTTTCGTTGGGTGGCTGGGTGATTCGGTCTAGGGTTGCCGCCTGTCGCACCCGCGACCCGGCCTTTCCGTACCGGACTTGCGAAAACCACGCAGTACCGCCACAGAAACCGCCGACGTCGCCGTGCAAGAATTTTGAGAGGGAGTGCCCATGAAGGTGCTGGTGCCGGTCAAGCGCGTGCTTGACTATAATGTGAAGCCCCGCGTGAAGGCTGACGGAAGCGGGGTCGACCTCGCCAACGTCAAGATGAGCATGAACCCGTTCGACGAGATCGCGGTCGAGGAAGCGATCCGCCTGAAGGAGAAGGGCGTGGCGACCGAGATCGTCGTCGTCTCGATCGGCGAGCAGAAGTCGCAGGACACGCTGCGCACCGCGCTGGCGATGGGTGCCGACCGTGCGATCCTCATCACCAGCGAGACGAAAGTCGAACCGCTGGGCGTCGCCAAGCTGCTGAAGGCGGTGGTCGACGAGGAGCAGCCGGGTCTGGTGATTCTCGGCAAACAAGCGATCGACGACGATAACAACCAGACCGGGCAGATGTTGGCGGCGCTCACTGGCTATGCCCAGGGGACCTTCGCCAGCAAAGTCGAGGTGTCGGGCGACAGCGTGAACGTTACCCGCGAAGTGGACGGCGGGCTGGAGACGGTCGCGCTCACGCTGCCGGCGATCGTCACCACCGACCTGCGCCTCAACGAGCCGCGCTATGCCTCGCTGCCCAACATCATGAAGGCCAAGTCCAAGCCGTTGGCGGCCAAGACCGCCGCCGATTACGGCGTCGACGTGACCCCGCGGCTGACGACGGTGAAGGTCGAGGAACCGGCCAAGCGGCAGGCGGGCGTCAAGGTCGCCGATGCCGACGAACTGGTAGCCAAGCTCAAGACGCTGGGAGTGGTCGCATGAAGACGCTGGTTTGGGTCGAACACGACGGTTCGGTCGTCAAGGACGCCACCTTCGCCGCCGTTACCGCCGCCGCGAAGCTGGGCGACGTCGATCTGCTGGTCGCGGGTCAGGGGGTCGACAGCGTCGCGCAGGCCGCAGCGCAGATCGCCGGTGTCGCCCGGGTGCTGGTTGCCGACGATGCCGCCTTCGCCCACAATCTGGCTGAGAACGTCGCGCCGCTGGTCGTCGAGCTGATGGGCAGCCACGACGCCTTCGTCACGGCGGCGACCACCACCGGCAAGAACATCGCGCCGCGCGTTGCCGCGTTGCTCGACGTGATGCAGATCAGCGAAATCCTGTCGGTCGAGGGACCGGACAGCTTCACCCGCCCGATCTATGCCGGCAACGCGATCGCGACGGTCAGGACCAGCGATCCCAAGCTGGTGCTGACGGTGCGCGGCACGGCGTTCGACAAGGCGGAAGCGACCGGCGGATCGGCCAGCGTCGAGGCCGTCGGCTCGACCGGGGACAAGGGCGTGTCGAGCTTCGTCGGTTCGGAGATTGCGGCATCGGAACGGCCCGAGCTGACCAGCGCCAAGATCATCGTCTCGGGCGGTCGCGCGCTCGGATCGGAAGAGCAGTTCCATGCACTGATCGATCCGCTGGCCGACAAGCTGAACGCGGCGGTCGGTGCCAGCCGCGCGGCGGTGGATGCGGGCTATGCGCCCAACGACTATCAGGTCGGCCAGACCGGCAAGATCGTCGCCCCCGAAGTCTATATCGCGGTCGGCATCTCGGGCGCGATCCAGCATCTGGCGGGGATGAAGGACAGCAAGGTCATCGTCGCGATCAACAAGGACGAGGATGCGCCGATCTTCCAGGTCGCCGATGTCGGGCTGGTGGGCGACCTGTTCACGCTGGTGCCGGAGATCACCGCGAAGTTGTAAGGCACGTAGCGGAGCTACGCGCCGGTGCGCGACGGTGAAGCCGTAGCGCATACAACGGCGACGGCCGGCGTCGCCATAGCGACGACCGACGACGCGGGATTTACTCCCGCGTCGTCCCTCCCGGAACCGCCACCGGCAAAGGCACCGCCGGATCGAGCGGGATCGCCACCCGCTTGGCACGTTCGGCCTTCGACGGGCCGCGCTTCGCGCCACGCATGACATCGCCGATCAACTTGCCGACGTCCTTGTATTCGCCCGGCTCCTCGCAGCAGCTATTCGGATCGATCAGCTTGCCCAGCGCGCGGACGAGGAACACGCCGCCACCGATCATGTCGACCCCGGTGGTACAGCCCTGCGACAAGGTGGCGCAGGGCGGTGCGGCGGCGGCCATCGCTCCGGCACCATCGGTATAGGGGTTCGACGCCAGCGGCCGGTCGGGCGGCGTACGTTCGGCGGGAATCGGAAGACGCGGATCGCGTGCCTGTTCGCCGCACACCAGAATTTCGTCGTCCTGCGAATGGCGCCGCTGCGACGCACAGGGATCGACGAGGATCGAGAACCGTTCGGGCGGCGGGGCGGCAGTCTGGCCAAGGCCGATCAACAGCAGCGCAAACATCGGACGGCCTCCCCGACAGGATTTCCGTGACCAAAGCACGGCGCACCACATGGGGTAAAGCGCTTGTCGTGCCGCATGACCGCACGGTAGCCTGACGCCATGATGTTCGCTCCCCTGCTGTTGCTGGCTGTGCAAGCCACCGCCCCGACCCCTGCCGATGTGGCGCGAGCCGAACGGGTACTGGCGCGACACCCGATCATCGACGGGCACAACGACCTGCCGTGGGAATTGCGCGACGGACATGGCGCGGCTGTCGAATCGGTCGACCTGACCGCCGATACAAGCCGGATCGATCCCCCGCTCCAGACCGATCTCGCCCGGCTCGCCCGGGGCCATGTCGGCGGGCAATTCTGGTCGGTGTGGATTCCGGCGACGACCACCGGACCGCAGGCGGTCGAGACGACGATCGAGCAGATCGACATCGTCCGGCGGATGATCGCCGCGAACCCGACCCGCATGGCGCTAGCGAAGGACGCCGCCGACATGGCGCGAATCGCCCGGAGCGGCCGGATCGCGTCGCTGATCGGCGTGGAGGGCGGGCACCAGATCGACGGCCGGCTGTCGGTGCTGCGGCAATATCGGGTGCTGGGCGTGCGCTACATGACGCTGACGCACGGCAAGAGCGTCGGCTGGGCGGACAGTTCGACCGATGCCCCGCAAGCGAACGGGCTGACCGGATTCGGTCGACAGGTGGTGGCGGAGATGAACCGGCTGGGGATGCTGGTCGACGTCGCGCATGTATCCGACGCAACGATGTCGGCGGTGCTGGCGGTGAGCAAGGCACCAGTGATCGCGTCGCACTCCAACGCGCGCGCATTGGCCGACCGGCCGCGCAACATTCCCGACGCGCTGCTGGGCGCGATCGGGCGGAATGGGGGCGTGGTGATGGTCAACGCCTATCCCGCCTTCCTGTCGGCGCAGTGGAACGCATGGGACAATGCCCGCAGCGCCTATGCCAAGACGCAGGGGCTGCCGACCAACCGCTATGGCGCGCGGGCACCGGCGGCGATGCAGGCATGGGACGCGGCCAATCCCGCACCGCGCGTCACGGCATCGACGATGGCCGACCATGTCGAGCATATCGCCCGGATTGCGGGCCGGGCGCATGTCGGCATCGGCGGCGATTATGACGGCATTTCGGGCACCGGTCCCGAAGGGATGCAGGGGGTCGACGGCTATCCGCTGCTGTTCGCCGAACTGGCACGGCGCGGCTGGAGCGATGCCGATCTCGCCGCGCTGGCGCAGGGCAATATTCTGCGCGTCCTGGCGCGGGCGGAGGCGGTGGCGACGTCGCTGGCGACCGAGAAGCCGGTCGATGCGACGTGGCCCCCTGCCCCCGCCGCCCCGATCAATCCCGCAACAGGTCGTTGATGCTGGTCTTGGACCGGGTTTGCGCATCGACCCGCTTGACGATCACCGCGCAGTAGAGCGCGGGCTTGCCGTCGCCGCCACCGATCGAACCGGGCACGACCACCGCATAGGGCGGCACTTCGCCACGAAACACTTCGCCGGTCGCGCGGTCGATGATCTTGGTCGAGGCACCCAGATAGACCCCCATCGACAGGACCGCGCCCTCGCCCACCCGGACGCCCTCGGCGACTTCGGCGCGGGCACCGATGAACGCACCGTCGCCGATGATGACCGGATCGGCCTGCAACGGTTCGAGCACACCGCCGATGCCGGCCCCGCCCGACAGATGGACGTTCTTGCCGATCTGCGCGCACGACCCGACCGTCGCCCAGGTGTCGACCATCGTGCCTTCACCGACATACGCACCGATGTTGACGAAGCTCGGCATCAGGATCGCGCCCTTGCCGACGAACGCGCCGCGCCGCACGATGCTGCCCGGCACCGCGCGGAAGCCCGCCTCGCGGAAGCGATGCTCGCCCCAGCCGGTGAACTTGCTCGGCACCTTGTCGAACCAGTTGGTGCCGCCGGGGCCGTCCATGATCTGGTTGTCGTTCAGCCGGAACGAGAGGAGCACCGCCTTCTTGAGCCACTGGTTGACCTGCCAGCCGCCCTCGACCGGTTCGGCGACGCGTGCCTCGCCCGAATCGAGCAGCGCCAGTGCCGCGTCGACCGCCTCGCGCACCTCGCCCTGCGTATGAACGGTCAGTTCGGCGCGGGCGTCCCACGCGGCATCGATCTGGGCGGCAAGGTCGGTCATGATTCCTCCACGAAGCGTAACCACGCGACGAGATCGTGCGTGGTGTAATCGATATGGTCGTAAGCCTCGACCGGCCCCTGTTCGGACCCGTTGTCGACCCACAAGGTCGTCATCCCCGCCGCCTTGGCCGGCACGAGGTTGCGCGCCATGTCCTCGGCGAACAGCGACTGGGCGGGGTCGATCTCCCATGCGGCGCACAGTCCTTCATAGGCGCGGACGTGCGGCTTGGGGTGATAGGCGGTGGCATGAATGTCATGGATGCCGGCGAAACTGTCCGACAGGCCGAGCCTGTCGAGCACCCGGCCGGCATAGTCGATGTCACCGTTGGTGAAGATCAGCTTACGCCCCGGCAGTCCGGCCAGCAGGCGCGGCAGATCGGGGTCGGGCACCAGCGGCGACAGATCGATGTCATGCACGAAATTCAGGAAATGGTGCGGATCGACCTGATGCTCGGTCATCAACCCCGACAGGCTGGTGCCGTGCGCATGGAAGTGCATCTTCTGGACCCGGCGCGCTTCCTGCGCGTCGCAGTCGAGCAGGTCGCAGATATACTGCCCCATGCGCGCCTCGATCTCGGCGAACAGGTTGCACGACGCCGGATACAGCGTGTTGTCGAGATCGAAAATCCAGTCACGGACATGGGCGAGCGCGGGCAGCATCGGACGCGGGCCTTAGGCGGCAGCGGCCCGCGCGGCAAGCTCAAGCCGCTTGCGTCCGCTCGATCCAGCCGCCGCCGAGCACCCGGTCACCGGCATAGAGCACCGCCGCCTGGCCCGGCGCGACGCCATATTCGGGCGCGTCGAACACCAATTGGTCGCCATGCAGTTCGGCGGGGACGGGCTTGGCCATCGATCGCACCTTGGCGGTCAGCGGCCCGACGTGATCGCCGCCGATCCAGTTGATGTCGGACAACAGTGCCCCGCCCACCGCCAGCGCGCGGCGTGGGCCGACGACCAGCCGCTTCGTCTCCGGCTCCAGCCGCACGACATAGAGCGGTTCGGCAAGCCCGCCGATCTCGAGCCCGCGCCGCTGGCCGACGGTATAGCCGACGAGCCCGCCATGACGGCCGAGCACTTGGCCCTCAAGGTCGACGATGTCGCCGCCGTCGTTCGCTTCCGGGCGTAGTTTGCGGACCAGCCCGGCATAGTCGCCATCGGGGACGAAGCAGATGTCCTGGCTGTCGGGCTTGCCGGCGACGCCAAGGCCCAGTTCGGCGGCGATCTCGCGCACCCGCGCCTTGGGCATGCCGCCCAGCGGAAATCGCAGGAAATCGAGCTGGTGCTGGGTCGTGGCGAACAGGAAATAGCTCTGGTCGCGCGCCGGATCGACCGCGCGGTGCAGTTCGGCGCCCGCAGGCCCCAACACCCGGCGGATGTAATGGCCGGTGGCAAGGCAGTCCGCGCCCAGATCGCGCGCGAGTGCGAACAGGTCGGTGAACTTCGGTCCCATGTTGCATTTCACGCAAGGGATCGGGGTGCGCCCGGCAAGATAGGCATCGGCGAAATCGTCGATCACCGTCTCGCGAAAGCTCGTCTCGTGATCGAACACGTAATGCGCGATGCCCAGCCGGTCGCAGACCGCGCGGGCATCGCGAATGTCGCGTCCGGCACAGCACGATCCGGCACGTCCCACCGCCGCACCGTGATCGTAGAGTTGCAGCGTGACGCCGATCGTCTCCGCGCCGGTCGCATGGGCCAGCGCGGCGACGACCGAACTGTCGACGCCGCCCGACATGGCGACAACGATTCGGCGCGCGGCAAGGGGCGGGTCGAGTTGAAAATCTGCGGCGGTCATCGCGCGTCAGATAGGCGCTTGCGCGATCAGTTGCAAAAAATGACGATATTTACCGGACCTTCAACACTGTGGGCGCATGACGCTGTTTCTAAAGGACGTTGGTTGGGACGGTTGGTTTGGATCTGAGTTTCGCCCGCTTCGATCGTGGCACCGCGATCACGGTACTGCCGACCGATCTGGCGGTATTGCTGGCGGCCGTGACCGGACGCCAGGCAGCCAGCCAGACGGCGCGGTTGCAGACACGGCTGGCGTGGAAACGCGCGCCGGTATCGTTGCTGCATCCCGCCGACGGGGCGTTCGATGGCTGGACGGCGGCACTGCTCGCGTCATCCGTCGCGCCGTGGGACCCGCCCGTCGCACCACGGCAGGCAAGGGACTGCGAATGAATACGATATTTACCTAACCGATTTAAACCATGTTTAAAGGCAACCGCGTATGACCGCGACAACAGGTTTCCCGGGGCACCGCCACCCCGTTCGAGGTCCAGTATGATTGAGAACCAGAAAATCCGTCCGGCAAAAGTGATCGGTCCGCTCGGCGAGCCGCTGACGGTCGATTCGCTGCCCCCGCCCGAAACGACTCGCTGGGTGGTGCGGCGCAAGGCGGAGGTCGTCGCGGCGGTGAACGGCGGATTGCTCAGCATCGACGACGTGTGCGATCGCTACAATCTGTCGGCGGAAGAGTTCGCCAGTTGGCAGCGTGCGGTCGACCGGTCGGGCATGCCGGGACTGCGCGTCACCCGAATCCAGCACTATCGGTCGCTCTACGACCGGCAACAGCGAAAATATTGAAACCTCGCTCAAAACGGGAGCGGAACAAGCCAGCCCATCAAGAGTCTTTCCCTCAGTACGCCCGGTACGAATACTTACTGTGGCGCGGCATCAAATGGAGGGACGGACCATGGGATTCATCATCTGGCTTATCGTAGGTGGCGTCGTGGGCTGGCTGGCCAGCATCATCATGCGGACTGACGCACAGCAGGGTATCCTCCTGAACGTCATCGTCGGCATCGTGGGTGCGGTGATCGCCGGTTTCGTCACCGGAACCAACATCAACAACGGCATCACCGTGATGAGCTTCGTCTATTCGTTGATCGGCGCGGTCGTGCTGCTGGCGATCGTGAATCTCGTTCGTCGTGGTGCGGTGCGCTAAGCACCGAGCGAACCCACCGGGTTCAACGCGGGCCGCTCCTGATGGGGCGGCCCGTTTTCTATGACACGATGGTCAGCCGCCGGTAAGTTCGCCGAGCGTCGCCCGCATTTCGGCCCGAACGCCATCCGGTTCATAGGCGATCGTGCTGCCACCAGTTCCCGCCAGTCCCAGTCCCAGCAGTTTCGTGCCGAAACCGCGCCGGGCAGGACACGTCACTGCCGGACCCCCTTGTTCCTGCCAGACCAGCGTCAACACCTCGTCCTCGACCTGCCACGTCAGCACGACGCGGCCAGTTGCGTTCGACAGCGCACCATATTTGACCGCATTGGTCCCCAGTTCGTGGAGGATCAGCGCCAGTCCCAGCGCGGCACGGGCGCCCAACGCCACATCCGGTCCGCCCAGCGTGATCCGGTCGTCACAGCCGAACACCGCGATCACCTGCCGCACGGTCGACCGCAGGTCCGCGCCGACCCAGTCGCGATCGACCAGCACGTCGTGCGCGATGCCCAGCGCCTGCAACCGCTTTTCGAACGCATCGAGTGGGGCACGATCGACCAGCCCGCGCAGCGTCTGCGAGGCGATTGCCTGCACCATCGACAGGGTGTTCTTTAACCGGTGCGCCAGTTCGTGGATCAACAGGCTCTGCTGCTTTTCCGATTCGACCTGCGCCACACCCACCTCGACCCGGTCGGCGACCTTGCGCAGAAACCCCAGTTCCTCGGGCGTCCAGTGACGCGCAGTCGCGTGATGCGCCATGAGGATCGCAACGACCCGCCCGTCGCGGCGCACCGGCATCTTCACCAACGCTCCGACCTGGATCGATTCGAGCATCGCCAGATACGGCATGCTACGCGAATCGAGCCGGACGTCGTCGATCGCGATCGCGTCGCTCTGGGTCAGAGGATCACACAGCGGCCCGAAATCGGCGAGCCGGTGCCGGCCAGTGATCTCCGACACGCCCGGCGCGCTCCAGCCGGGGCCGACGTCGATGAACGTCGTTGTCGAGTCGATCCGGCCAAACGCCGCTCGCACCAGTCCCAGTGTTTCGGCGACCATCGTCGTCGCGGCCCGGGTGACATCGGCGATGTCGTGACAGTCGCGCAGCGCGTCGCCAAGACGGATAAGCGCCGCCTGGCGTGCCGCCGCCGCCAGCTCCTCGGTCGTATCGTGAAGGATCACCCCGAACCGGTCGCCCTCGATACGAAAGCAGCGTCCACGGAACCAGCGCCCGCGCGATGGCGCATGGTGGACGAAGCCGACCGGCTTGCCATCGGCCAGCAACCGGTCGAGATCGTGCGTCCAGTGCGCGGGGGCGCTGACGTCCAGCGTGCGGCCGGTACGCGCCAGCATCGTCGCGCGATCGAAGCCCGACAGCGCGAACCATGCCGGATTGGCATCGAGATAGCGCCAGTCGACGACCTTTCCGCCCGTGTCGCGGATCACTTCGCCCAGCGCGAAGCCGTCGCCGATATTTTCGAACAGATGCTGCCACCGACGCTCCTCGCTCGACAAACGACGCTCGGTGGCGACGATCCGGGCAAGCGCCGCATCGCGTTCGGCCAGCGAACGGCGCAGGTCCAGCGTCGTCACCACCTGCCGCGCCAGACGGCGGAGCGTATCGGCCTGCGCGGCGGTCAGGCCGTCGGGCCGGGGAACCGTGTCGAGCACGCAAAGCGTTCCGATCGCCGTTTTGTCGTCGCCGACCCGCAGCGGCACCCCGGCATAGAAGCGGACCTGTGGTCCATCGGTCACGATCGGGTTGGCGCACGTCCGCGGATCGGCGGCCAGATCGCGGATTTCGACGAGATCGGACGAATGCAGTGCATGGATGCACAGCGCGTAATCGATCGGCGTCCCGTCGAGATCGGTCCCGGTCCGGGCCAGGAACCGCTGCCGTTCGGTTTCGATCAGGGTAACCAGCGCCACCGGCGCGGCGCAGGCGTCGGCCGCCAGCAGAACCAGATCGTCCTGTGCCGGATCATGCCATGCGCAGTTCAGACGATAGGCATCGATCGCGTCCAGACGCCGTCGCTGCTCCGCCGAGTCGGTCATCGCCCCCATCACACCGCCCCCTGCCGGCCGATCCGGGCGTAGCAACTCCACTCGATACAGACAAGGGTCGCGCCGGAACTGGCACGACCCTTGCAAAACTTAACGCCTATGCGTCGGTCGTGGTGCGCGACCGGGCGGCGAAGCTCTTGCGCAGCTTCTGCAACTTGGGCGGAATGATCGCGAGGCAGTACGGATTGCGCTGGCCTTCGCCTTCCCAATATTCCTGGTGATAGTCCTCGGCCGGATACCAGGTCGTCAGCGGTTCGATGGTGGTGACGATCTTGCCACGTCCCTCACCCGCCCGCTCGATTCCCGCACGCGCCTCGGCTTCCTGATCCGCATCGTGCGGGAAGATCGCCGAGCGATATTGCGTGCCGATGTCGTTGCCTTGGCGGTTGAGCTGCGTCGGATCATGAGTCGCAAAAAAGATGTCGAGCAGATCGTGATAGCCGACCACTTGGGGGTCGAACGTCACCCGGATCGCTTCGGCATGACCGGTGTCACCACCGCATACCTGCTTGTAGGTCGGGTGTTCGGTCGTGCCGCCGATATAGCCGCTTTCGACCTTCTCGACGCCGATCACGTCGCGGAACACCGCTTCGACGCACCAGAAACATCCGCCCGCGAACGTCGCGACTTCGGTAGCCATGGGATACTCTCCTTCGTACAGAGAGCCATGTAGGCGCGCGCTGCGCCGGTACAATCGGGGACGGAAACGCAATGGCGAACGGCAAGGTTCTGGTGACGGGCGGTGCGGGCTATATCGGCAGCCATGCCGTGCTGGCGCTGCTGGATGCGGGGCATGAGGTGGTGGTGGTCGACAATCTCGTCACCGGCTTCGACTGGGCGGTCGATTCGCGCGCCTCGCTGGTCGTCGCCGACATCGCCGACGACGCGGCGGTGCGCGCCGCGATCCGCGAGCACGGCGTGTACGCCATCCTGCATTTCGCCGGATCGGTCGTGGTGCCCGAATCGGTCAGCGATCCGCTCAAATATTACCGCAACAACACCGCCGCCTCGCGCAGCCTGATCGAGAGCGCGGTCGCCGAAGGGGTGAAGCATTTCATCTTCTCCTCGACCGCCGCGACCTATGGCATCCCCGAGGTCGTGCCGGTGCGCGAGGATTCGCCCAAGCGCCCGATCAACCCCTATGGCATGTCGAAGCTGATGACCGAGATGATGCTGGCCGACGTCGCCGCCGCGCATCCGATCAACTATGCCGCGCTGCGCTATTTCAACGTGGCGGGCGCCGACCCCAAGGGTCGCAGCGGCCAGTCGACGGCGGGGGCGACGCATCTCATCAAGGTCGCGGTCGAGGCGGCGACCGGCAAGCGTGCCCATGTCGGCGTCTATGGCACCGACTTCGCGACGCCCGACGGCACCGGGGTGCGCGACTATATCCATGTCAGCGATCTCGCCGACGCCCACGTCCATGCGCTCGACCTGCTGATCGCCGATCCAAGCCAGAGCCACACGATGAACGCCGGCTATGGCCGGGGCTATTCGGTGCTCGAAGTGCTCGACGCGGTCGACCGCGCGACCAACCAGACGATCGACCGCCGGCTGGAGGGTCGCCGCGCGGGCGATCCCGACGCGCTGATCGCCGACAATAGCGCGATCCTCGCCAAATTGCCGTGGCGGCCGGCGCATGCCGATCTCGACCAGATCGTCGCCGACGCGCTGGGCTGGGAGCGCACGCTCGCCGAACGGGCGGGATGAAATCGAGGCGAAAAGGGCGTAAGGGGCCGGCATGACCGACCCCTTCGCCCTGTTCGACGACTGGTTCGCCGAGGCCCGCGCTTCGGAACCGAACGACCCCAATGCCATGGCACTGGCGACCGCCGATGCCGCCGGCCATCCGTCGGTGCGGATGGTGCTGCTCAAGGGCCATGGCCCCGACGGGTTCGTGTTCTACACCAATCGCGAGGGCCGCAAGGCGGGCGATCTGGCGGCCAATCCGCATGTCGCGCTGCTCTTCCACTGGAAATCGCTGCGGCGGCAGATCCGCATCGAAGGGCCGGTTGCGCTGGCCAGCGATGCCGAGTCGGATGCCTATTTCGCCTCGCGCGGGCGCGACTCGCAACTGGGCGCATGGGCATCGGACCAGTCGCGTCCGCTCGATGCGCGCGCGACCTTCGAGGCACGGTTCGATGAGGTGCAGGCACGATTCGAGGGACGCGACGTGCCGCGCCCGCCGTTTTGGGGCGGCTATCGCGTGACGCCGGAGCGAATCGAGTTCTGGCAGGACCGGGCGCATCGCCTGCACGAACGCCGGCTGTTCACTCGCGACGGCGATGGCTGGCGCGAGGGTTTGCTGTTCCCATGACCGAGACCGAGCGCAAGCGGGTGATTCCGCTCGCCACGCGGGCCGCCATCGCATCGGTGACGATGGCGCTGTTCCTGCTGGGGCTGAAAGGCTTTGCCGCATGGCATACCGGGTCGGTCGCGATGCTCGGCAGTCTGGCCGACACCGCGCTCGACCTGCTCGCGTCGCTCGTCACGCTCTACGGGGTGCGACTGGCGGCGACGCCGGCGGACCATGACCACCGCTTCGGCCATGGCAAGGCGGAGGCGCTGGCCGCGCTGTTCCAAGTGATGCTCATCACCGCGTCGGCGGCGGGCATCGGCTGGCGCGCGATCGCCGCCTTCGGCGCACCCGGCGAAACGCAGGACGTCGAGTTCGGCATCGGCGTGTCGGTGATCGCGATGATCGCGACCTTCGCGCTGCTGGCGTACCAGAAATCGATCATCGCGCGTACCGGATCAGTCGCGATCCGCGCCGACAACGTCCATTACCAGAGCGATCTGCTGCTCAACCTCGCGGTCATCATCGCGATGGTGCTCGATCAGGTGTTCGGAGTGCGCGGGGCCGATCCGGTGATGGGCATCCTGATCGCGCTGTGGCTCGGCTGGGGCGCGTTCCAGGCGTCGAGCCAGGCGATCGACCAGTTGATGGACAAGGAATGGCCCGAGGACGAACGCCGCGCCTTTCTCGACGTGGCGGCGCGGCAGGAGGGCCTGCGCGGCATTCACGACTTCCGCACCCGCCGATCGGGCAGCCACGACTTCGCGCAATTCCACATGGAGGTCGCGCGCGACATGACCGTCGCCGATGCGCACGACGTGGTCGAGAATGTCGAGCGCGCGTTGCGACGGGCGTTTCCCAAGGTCGAGGTGCTGATCCACCTCGACCCAGAAGGCCATGTTGATACCGACAATCCGCTGGTCGAGGCCGATGTAACGCCGCACTGGTTCGGCAAGCGCATCGGGAATTACGGATGACACTGCCCTTTACCGTGGTCGACGCCTTTGCCGACCGCCCGTTCACCGGCAATCCGGCGGCGGTGATGGTGTTGACGGCATGGCCCGACGATGCGGTGCTGCGTGACATCGCCGCCGAGCATAATCTGTCGGAAACCGCCTTCGCCGTGGCGACGGACAACGGCGACGCCGACTATGAACTGCGCTGGTTCACCCCGACCGTCGAAATCGCGATGTGCGGCCATGCGACGCTGGCGAGTGGCCATGTGCTGATCGGCGAGCGCGACGAGGTTCGTTTTGCCACGCGCAAGGCAGGCGTGCTGACCGTTGCGCGCGACGGGGCGGGCTATACGCTCGAGCTACCGGTGACGCGGGTGGCCGCAGCGCCCGATCCGGCGCTGCTCGCGGCGCTGAGGTGCGAGGGCGAGGTGTTCGCCAGCATCAGCGGCGCGCAGGCCACCAGCATCATCCTGTTGCCCGATGCGGCGGCGGTGCGCGGTTGCGCGCCCGATATGCGCGCACTGGCGGCTTGTGGGGTGATGGCGATCGTCACCGCTCCCGGCGACGTCGCCGATGTCGTCAGCCGGGTATTCGTGCCCACGTGGGGCGTGGACGAGGACCCGGTGACCGGATCGGCGCATGCCGCGCTCGCTCCCTTCTGGGCGGAGCGGTTGGGACGCGAGCATTTCACCGCGTTTCAGGCGAGTGCCCGCGGCGGGCATCTGACGGTCACGCTGGCGGGCGAGCGGGCGGTGCTGGGCGGCGGGTGCGTGACGGTGATGCGGGGCGAGTTGCTGGTCTGAGGCCGGACCGGAAGAAGACGGGTTTTTCTGCCCCCCGCCGCCCACGAACGATCGTTGCTTTCAACCGGCCAAGCCTTGCTTCGGTAGCAATCCGCAACCCGCCTCCCATCTATCTCGAATGACCCGTTATTCGATGCTCGATCTCGTGCCGATCCGTGCAGGCGGCACCCCGGCGCAGGCCATGGCGCAGGCCGCCGACCTTGCCGCCCATGCCGAACGCCAAGGCTATCACCGTTACTGGGTGGCGGAACATCACGGCATGGCCGGCATCGCCAGCGCCGCGACCGCCGTGGTGATTGGCCATATCGCGGCTGCGACCAACACCATTCGGGTCGGCGCGGGCGGGATCATGCTGCCCAACCATGCGCCGCTGACGATCGCCGAACAGTTCGGGACGCTGGATGCGCTCTATCCCGGCCGGATCGATCTGGGGCTGGGCCGCGCGCCGGGATCGGACCAGATCGTCGCCCGCGCGCTGCGCCGGACGCTGGAAACCGATCCCAACGCCTTTCCGCAGGATGTGGTCGAGCTGCAGCGCTATTTCGCGGGTGACGACCGTACCGGTATCCGCGCGGTGCCCGGCGCAGGAGCGAAGGTCGACCTCTGGATATTGGGGTCGTCGCTGTTCGGGGCGCAACTCGCGGCGATGCTGGGGCTGCCCTATGCATTCGCGTCGCACTTCGCCCCCGCCGCGCTCGATCAGGCGCTGGAGGCGTATCGTCGCAACTTCCGCCCGTCCGCCATACTCGACAAGCCGTATGCGGCAGCCGCCTTCAACGTGCTGGCGGCCGACAGCGACGACGAAGCGCGGCTGCTCGCCAGTTCGACCGAACAGATGTTCGTCGCGATCCGCACCGGCAAGTCGATCGAACTGCCGCCGCCGGTTGCCGGCTATCGCGCGCAGATCGGGGTACAGGGCAACACGATCCTCGACCATGTCCTCGAATGCTCGGCGATCGGTGGGCCGGAGACGGTGCGAGCCGGTCTTGCAGCCTTCATCGAGCGGACGCAGGTCGACGAGGTGATCGTGACCGGCGCGATGTTCGATCCCGCTGCACGCAAGCGCAGCGCCACCATCGCGGCGGAGGCGATGCGCGGCCTGTGAGCGATCAGGCGGCGGGCAGCCGGAGCCGGACGAGCAGCCCGCCCAGATCCTCGCTCTCCTCGAGCGAGGCGGTGCCTTCGTAGATTTCGGCGACGTCGCGCACGATCGCGAGGCCGAGGCCGGTGCCGGGCTTGCCCGAATCGAGCCGCACACCGCGATCGAAGATGCGCTGCCGGTCGGCAGCAGGGATGCCGCGCCCGTCATCTTCGACCAGCAGTTCGACGAAGCCGGCATCGGCGCGGACGGTGACGAACACGCTGCCCCCGCCATATTTGGCGGCGTTCTCGACGAGGTTGCCGAGGATTTCGTCGAGATCCTGCCGTTCGATCCGCGCGATCAGGTCCTTCTGGCCATCCACGTCGATGCGGACGTTGGGATAGAGCCGCGCCACCGCGCGCTCGACCGCCTCGACCGAGGTCCAGACCTCGGCGCGGCTGTGCGCCGATCCGCGCCGCCCGACCGCGCGGGCGCGGGCCAGATGATGGTCGACCTGCCGCCGCATCGTCCGCGCTTCGCGGATCACCGTGTCGGCGAGGTCGGCCTGTCCGGCGGCCGAGGCGTTCATGATGACGGTGAGCGGTGTTTTCAGCGCATGGGCAAGATTGCCGGCATGGCGGCGGGCTTCCTCCGCCTGCCGGTCGTTGTGTTCGACCAGCGCGTTCAGTTCCTCGACCAGCGGCGCGACTTCGGCAGGCATGCTGCCCTCGACCCGTGCGGCCTGTCCCGCGCGCAGCTTGGAGATGGCGTCACGCACCGCGCGCAAGGGGAGCAGCCCATACCATGTCTGGAGCGCCGCCATCACGATCAGCCCCAGCCCGAGCAGCGCGAACGAACGCACCAGCGTCTTGCGCAAGGCATTGATCTGCTGGTCGAGCAGGTCGCGCGCCTCGGCCACCTGGAACCGCCACACGGTGTTCGATCCGGGCAGCGTCAGGTCACGCTCGACGATGCGCAGCTTCTGATCGGGGAAGGGTTTCGCGTCATAGACGCGCAGGTCGTTGCCGATCTTGGCCGGATTGCCGGGCAGCCGCCGGTCCCACAACGAGCGCGACGGGAACGGATCGAACCCCTCGCCGCTCACCTGCCAATACAGGCCCGAATAGGGTTCGAGGAACCGCTGGTCCGATAGCTGGCGGCTGAACGTCACCTGCCCGCTGGTGTCGATCTCGGCCGAGACGATCAGCGAGGTCAGGATATAGTCGAGCTGGTCGTCGAAGTTGCGGGTGATCGCGCCGGTCAGCACCCGGTCGAGCGCGAAGCCGCCGCCGGCGAGCAGCAGCATGATCCAGCAGGCGGCGATGACGATCATCCGCCGCGACAGCGATCCCGTCACCTGCACATAGCCGCGCGAGTCGGCGGCACGGGAGGCGGGATCGCTCGCCTTCGTCATGGTCGCGGCGTCAGGCTTCCGCGCCGGCGGGCTTGGGCGCGCCGGGTTCGTCGAGGCTGTAGCCGAGCCCGCGAATGGTGGTGATGACATCGGCGCCCAGCTTCTTGCGGATGCGGGTCACGAACACCTCGATCGTGTTCGAATCGCGGTCGAAGTCCTGATCGTAGATATGTTCGATCAGTTCGGTGCGGCTGACCACCTTGCCCTTGTGGTGGAGCAGGTAGCTGAGCAGCTTGTATTCCTGCGCGGTCAGCTTCACCGGCTCGCCCGCCTTCGTCACCTTGCCCGAGCGCGTGTCGAGGCGGATGTCGCCGGCGGTCAGCTCGGCCGAGGCGTTGCCCGAGGCGCGGCGGATCAGCGCGCGGAGCCGCGCGATCAGTTCCTCGGTCTGGAACGGCTTGGCGACATAGTCATCGGCCCCCGCATCCAGTCCGGCGACCTTGTCCGACCAGCTATCGCGCGCGGTCAGCACCAGCACCGGGGCGGTGCGCCCTTCCTTGCGCCAGCGGTCGAGCACGGTCAGTCCGTCGATTTCGGGCAACCCCAGGTCGAGGATGATCGCGTCATAGGTTTCGGTCGACCCGAGGAAATGCCCTTCCTCGCCATCGGTCGCGAGGTCGATGGCATAGCCAGCCCCCTCCAGCGTGGCGCGCAACTGGCGGCCGAGATTCGGTTCATCCTCGACGATCAGGACGCGCATCGGCTTCTCTCCCTTGTTCGTTAACGGCTGCGGCCGACGACCTGCCCGGTACGGGCGTCGACATCGACCCAGATCACCGCGCCATCGCGCAGGAACTTGAGCGTGTAAATGCCCCGGTCGGGGTCGTAGTCGAAGCCGAGATATTGCGCGCCGCGCATCTGCGGCACGACGCGGCCTTCGATCTCGCGCAACGGCAGGATGCGGCCCTGCGCGCGCGCGGTCCGGGCAGCCTGATGGTCGCGCAGCAATTGGTCGGGCATCGCCTGTGCGACCCCCGATACCGCCATCAACCCCGCCATTAGGAACCGAACGACCATCGTCATGCGGCGTGACATAGCGACAACGCATTGAACAGCCCGTGAATAGGGCAGACAGGCTGGCGTAACTTGCTTCGTCGCCGAGTGCGGCTTACCTGCCACACATGGCTGCACCTGTTTTGTCGTATGAAGGCCTTGGACTCGTCCAGGGCAATGGCTGGCTGTTCCGTGGATTGGACATCCATGTC
Organism: Sphingomonas sp. Leaf4; assembly: GCF_920939515.1. Taxonomy (NCBI): domain Bacteria; kingdom Pseudomonadati; phylum Pseudomonadota; class Alphaproteobacteria; order Sphingomonadales; family Sphingomonadaceae; genus Sphingomonas; species Sphingomonas sp. Leaf4. The sequence goes on from NZ_CAKLBB010000014.1 coordinate 70,215, forward strand.
GGACAGCGTGACCGCCTTGCGCTGATCGGGCGCAACGGGGCGGGCAAGACGACGCTGCTCAAGCTGATCGCGGGCGCGATCGATGCCGACGAGGGGCGGCGGACGATCGTACCGGGCACGCATGTCGTGCTGCTGGAACAGGACCCCAAGGTCGACGGCTATGCCACGCTGCGCGACTTCGCGCTGCGGGGGCCACGCGCACCCGCCGAACATGAGGTCGACGCGATCGCCGACCAGCTCGGCATCGACCTCACCCGCGAGGCGGCGACCGCGTCGGGCGGCGAACGGCGGCGGGCAGCGATCGCCCGCGCGCTGGCCGAGAACCCCGACGTGCTGCTGCTCGACGAGCCGACCAATCACCTCGACCTGTCGGCGATCGAATGGCTGGAGGAATGGCTGAACCGCTTCAACGGCGCGTTCATCGTCATCAGCCATGATCGTACCTTCCTGACGCGGCTGACCAAGTCGACGCTGTGGCTCGATCGCGGCGGCATTCGCCGCGCCGAGATCGGCTTCGGCGGGTTCGAGGCGTGGATGGAACAGGCGGCCGCCGAGGAAGAACGGGCGGCGCAACGCCTCGACGCCAAGCTCAAGATCGAGGAACATTGGTTGCACCGGGGCGTGACTGCCCGGCGCAAGCGCAACATGGGGCGGCTGGAGAAGCTGCACGACCTGCGCGCCGAACGTGCCGCGATGCAAGGGCCGCAAGGGACCGCGAAGATCCAGATCGAAGCCGACGACACCAAGACCAAGGTCGTGATCGACGCCGAGCATGTGACCAAGGGCTTCGGCGACCGGACCGTCATCAAGGACTTTTCGCTGCGGGTGCGCCGCGGCGACCGGATCGGCATCGTCGGTGGCAATGGCGCGGGCAAGACGACGTTGCTGCGGATGCTGACCGGTGATCTCGAACCCGATTCGGGCAGGATCATGCGGGCGCAGACGCTGGAAGGCATCGTCATCGATCAGCAGCGCAAGCTGATGGCCCCGGAAAAGCGGGTGCGCGACGTGCTGGCCGATGGCGGTGACTGGATCGAGGTCAACGGCTCGAAGAAGCATGTCCACGGCTATCTGAAAGAGTTCCTGTTCGATCCGTCGATTGCCGAGGCGCGGATCGGCACCTTGTCGGGCGGCGAGCGGTCGCGGCTGTTGCTGGCGCGCGAGTTCGCCCGGCCGTCGAACCTGCTGGTGCTCGACGAGCCGACCAACGATCTCGACCTCGAGACGCTCGATCTGTTGCAGGAGGTGATCGGCGATTATGCCGGCACGGTGCTGATCGTCAGCCACGACCGCGACTTCCTCGACCGCACGGTGACGGTGACGCTGGGGATGGACGGATCGGGCCATGTCGATGTCGTGCCCGGCGGCTATGCCGACTGGGTCGCCAAGCGGCGCGAGCGCAGCGCGGCCAAGGTCAAGGCCAAGCCGGTGGAAACCGTGGCCAAGCCCAAGTCGACCAAGATGAGCTACAAGGACCAGCGCGACCTGGACCTGCTACCGAAGCGGATCGAGGAACTGGAAGCGGCGATCGTGCGCGACGAGGCGCTGCTGTCCGATCCTGCGCTCTATACCAAGGACCCGAAGCGGTTCGCTTCGCTGAACGCGCAGATCGATAAGGCGCGGGCGGAGAAGGATGCGGCGGAGGAACGCTGGCTGGCGCTGGCGGAGTTGGCGGAGGTCTGATCTTCCGGCTGTGTCCAGGAAGATTGGGTTCACGCGGAGGCGCGGAGACGCGGAGGGGCTGCGGCTCCCGACCGTTCCGCGTCAGCGGAACCCTGTCCGCCCGTGGCCAGCATCGCTGACAGGGATCGCTACGCGATCGGGCTGCCACGCCTGCAACCCCTCCGCGTCTCCGCGTGAACCCGACTTCTTTAAATCGCCTTCCCGTGCCGCCCGGCGAGATCAGTGACATACTGCCACGCCACCCGGCCCGAGCGGCTGCCGCGCTTCGTTGCCCAGCCGATCGCGTCGTGCGCGTCGAACGGCAGGGTATAGGCGGCGCAGTAACGCTCGACGATCGCGACATAGTGATCCTGATCGACGACATGGAAGCCGAGCGACAGGCCGAAGCGGTCGGCGAGCGCCAGCGCGTCGTCGACGGTGTCGCGCGGGTTGATCGCGCTATCCTGTTCCTTGAGGTCGCGGGGGACGAGATGGCGGCGGTTGGCGGTGACGATCAGCCGGACGTTGCCGGGGCGACCTTCGGCACCGCCCTCGAGTAGCGAGCGCAGCGCCCTGCCCTCGGCGGGGGTGTCGAAGCCGAGATCGTCGACGAACACCACGAAGGCGCGCGCCACGCCGTCCAGCAGCGCGAACAGCCGGGGCAGGCCGTCCAAGGCAGTCGCAGGCGCCTCGACCAATGCCAGTGCGCCGCCGTTCGCCTGCACCTGCCCGACCGACGCCTTGACCAGCGCCGACTTGCCGGTACCGCGCGCGCCCCACAGCAGCACGTCGTGCGCCGCCGCGCCCTTCGCCAACCGGTCGAGATTGGCGGTCAGCGCGGTCTTCTGCGCCTCGATCCCGACCAGCCGGTCGAGCGGCACCGGGCGAAAGCCGCGCGCCGCGCGCAGCACCCGGCCGTCCCAGCCATAGGCGGGATGCGCCAGCGGATCGGCGGCGGCGGGCGGCGGGGGTGCAAGGCGTTCGAGCGCCTCGGCGATACGGAGCAGCGGATCGGTCATCGTACCCCCTTAGGCGGACGGCAGCCCGATTTGAACTACCCCGCCACTTCGGCGAGATGCGCGGCGATAGCAGGGTCGGCAGGCGCGAGCGAGGCGGCCTTGCGCAACAACGGCAGCGCCGCGCCCGGATTGCCGGCACGGTAGAGCGCCCAGCCATAGGCATCGACGACCAGCGGGTTGGCCGGGGCCAGCGCATAGGCAGCCGCGCCGAAGCTGGTCGCGGGGTCGCCCTGCCCGGCGGCAGCATAGGCACGGGCGAGGCCGGCCAGCACCGCGACGTCGCGGTCGCCGACGAGGTCGCGCAACCGCTCGAACGTGGCGACGGCAGAGGCGACATCCCCCGCCGCCAACTGCCATTCGCCGGTCAGACGGAGCGCAGGGACGCTCGAAGGATTCTGCGCGAGATAGAGCGACAGCGCGGCGCTGGCCTCGCGGCGTTGCCCGGCGCGGGCGCGCGCATCGACCAGCCGCAGCATCGTCGCCTCGTCGAAGCGGCTGGCGGCGGCGGCGGCATAGGCGGTGGCGGCCTCCGCCGGGCGGTTGGCGGCGGCATAGGCGTCGCCCAGCACGAGCTGCGCGGCAGGGGCACCAGGGTTGGCGGCGGCGACCGCGCGGGCGGCGGCCAGCGCCTCCGCCGCATCGCCCGCGCTGGCCAATGCGCGGATATAGGGAACCGCGACCGCCGGATCGCCCGGCGTCGGCCGGGCGGCGGCGGCGAGCAAGCCGAGGCTCTCGTCGGGGGCGAAGGCGGTCGACCGGCCGCGGACCGGCGAGGCGGCGCGATCGAGGAACACCGCCGCCCCGGCACGATCGCCGATCCGCTCCAGCGCGCGGGCGGCGAGCGTCAGTGTATAGCTGTCGGCATCGGCGCGGTCGGCGGCCGGGCGGATATAGTCGAAGGCGTCGCGCGCGGCGTCGCTTCGCAGCAGCGCCAGCGCCAGCAGCTTGCGCGCGGTGATGTTGGTCGGTTGCCGCGCGACCAGTTCGCGCAGGCCCACCGTCGCCTGCGCCGGTGCGCCCTCCGCCAGATCGAGCGATGCGCCGAGCAGTAGCGCACCGGGCACGCCCTGCACCCCGCCGCCCGCCTTTTGCAGCACGCTGCGCGCCGTCGCCGGATCGCCGGCGCGCGCGGCGAGAACCGCCTGGAGATAATAGCCCTGCACGCTGCCCGGCCGCGCGGTCATCGCCCGGCGAACCGCGTCGAGCATCGCGCCCGTCCGTCCGCTGTCGCCCAAAGTCGCGGCGTAATCGATCAACGTGTCATGGGCGTAAGGGTCGCGCGCCAGCGCCGCCTCGAACCACGGCAGCGCGGCGGTCAGGCCATATTGGATGCGCATCGTCTGGGCGCGCAGCCGGAGCGTGTCGGGCGAGGTCGGATCGGCCCTGACCGCCGCCGCCGCCGCGTTGATCGCGCCGACCATGTCGCCAGCACCCATGCGGATTTGCCCCAGCGCGACCCAGTCGGCGGCGCGACCGGGATCGCGCGCGACCGTCGGCTCGAGGATGGCGAGCGCGGCCACGACATCGCCCTGCCGCGCCAGCGCCTGCGCGCGGATGCGGTTGCCATAGCCGGCATAGCGCGGGGCGGCCTTGCCCGCTTCGGCGATCGCGCCGGGCGCATCGCCTTGCAACAACCGGGCGTGCGCGCGCAGTTGGTGCGCGCGCGCCGGATCGAAGCCGCCCTCGACCGCGCGATCGAGCGCTGCCTGCGCCGCGAGGCCATCGCCTAGCGCGAGATGGGTCCGCGCCAGCACCGCCTGCGCGAAGCCCCAGCCGGGATCGGCGGCGACCGCCGCCTGCGCGCGTTGTCGGGCGACGCTCCAGTGGCCGGCCTGAAACTGGCCGAGCGCCTCGGCGATACCGGTGCGGGCGTCGGCCGGATCGGCCTTGGCCACGCGCGCACCGCCGGCCACCGCGATACAGGCGGCGGCAAGCGCCAGACCGGCGCCACCGAGCAGCGCGCGCAAGGGACGATCAGGGTTGCAGGTCATAGGCCTTCATCAGATCATAGAGCGTCGGCCGGCTGATGCCGAGCAGACGCGCGGTGCCGGAGATATTGCCCTGCGCGCGGGCCAGCGCGTGGCGGATCGCGCCGCGATCGGCCGCCTCGCGCGCCGCCTTCAGGTTGATCGGGCCGTCGTCGCCCGCGCCCAGATCGAGGTCGGCGGCGGTGATATGCTTGCCATCGGCCATGATCGCCGCGCGCTTCACCCGGTTTTCCAGTTCGCGGACGTTGCCGGGCCAGCCCCAGGCGTCGATCGCCGACAGCGCGTCGGGGGCGAAGCGCTTGCCCCCCTGCCCCATCTGTCGCGCATGCCGATCGAGAAAGGCGCGGGCGAGCAGCACCGCATCGCCCGGCCGTTCCTTAAGCGAGGGGATGCGCACGACGATCTCGGCCAGCCGGTAATACAGGTCCTCGCGAAACGTCTGCGCGGCGACCATCGCGTCGATGTCGCGGTGGGTGGCACAGACGATGCGGGTGTCGACCGGGATGGCCTTGCGCCCGCCGATCCGCTCGATCACTCGTTCCTGCAGGAACCGCAGCAGCTTCACCTGAAGCGGAAGCGGCACGTCGCCGATCTCGTCGAGGAACAGCGTGCCGCCCGCCGCCTGTTCGATCTTGCCCTCGGTCGTCTTGACCGCGCCGGTGAACGCGCCCTTCTCATGGCCGAACAGTTCGCTTTCGAGCAGGGTTTCGGGAATGGCGGCGCAGTTGATCGCGACGAAATTGCCGCGGCGGCGCGGCGATGCGTCGTGCAGGCCCCGCGCCAGCAGTTCCTTGCCGGTGCCCGACGCGCCGAGCAGCAGCACCGACACATCGGCCGGGGCTACCCGTTCGATGGTGCGCGTGACCTTCAGCATCTCGGGCGCGGCGGTCAGCATCCCGCCGAGCACCGTCTGCCCCTCGACCCGTTCAGCGAGGCGGCGGTTCTCCGCCTCCAGCGCATGGACGTGGAAGGCGCGGGCGACGATCAGCCCCAGCGCGTCGATGTCGATCGGCTTGGCATAGAAGTCCCATGCGCCGAGTTCGATCGCGCGCAGCGCGCTCGCCCGGTCGCCATGGCCGCTGGCCACCACGATCTTGGTATCGGGCTTGATCGCGAGGATCGCCTCCATCGTCGCGAAGCCTTCGCCCACGCCGTCGGGATCGGGCGGCAATCCCAGGTCGAGCGTCACCACCTGCGGTTCGGTGGCGCGCACGGTGGCGATCGCCGCCTCGCGGTCGCCCGCGACCGATATAGCATAGCCGTCATACGCCCAGCGAAGCTGACGCTGGAGGCCGGGATCGTCCTCGACGATCAGCAGCGATTTGGTATCGGTCATGCGGCCTGTTCCAGCGTCGGCGGGGCAAGGGGGGATGCGGCAGGCAGCACCACGCGGAAGCGGGTGCCCTGGCCCGCGATGCTCTCGACATCGATCCGCCCGCCCATCGCCTCGGTCAACTGGCGCGCCTCATAGGCGCCAATGCCGAAGCCGGTCGGCTTGGACGAGACGAACGGGCGGAACAGCTCGTCGCGGACGAACTGGCGGGTCATGCCGATGCCGGTGTCGATCACGTCGATCCATGCCGATGTCGCATCGCCACCGGTGACGATCCGCACCGGGGTGCTGCCGCCCGCGTCGAGCGCGTTGTGGGCCAGATGATCGATCACCTGTTGCAGCCGGGCGGGATCGGCGGCGGCATGGGGTTCGCCATCGCCTGACACCTCGATCGCCCCGCGCAGACGGAAGCGATGCGCGGACTGGACGGCGATGGTCGCCAATGCCACCGGCCCCGGCGCGGCGGTGCGTGGCGGCTCGCGCTCGGCGAGACGGGCGAGCAGGTCGCTCATCCGCGCGGCCGATTCGTTCAGCGTCGCGACCATGTCGGCGCGGAACGCGGGGTTGTCGGCATGGCGCTCGGCGTTGCGCGCGACGAGGCTTAGCTGGCTGACGATGTTCTTCACGTCGTGCAGGATGAAGGCGAAGCGGCGGTTGAACTCCTCGAACCGGCGCGCTTCGGCCAGTGCGCCCTGCGCGCGGGCCTCGGCAAGATAGCTCGCCACCTGCCGCCCGGCGATGCGGAGCAGATCGAAATCCTCCCAGTCGAGTGCGCGGGGCAGCAGCGGACGGGCGAGCAGGATCGCGCCGGTCAGCCGGCCGAGATGCGGCAGCGGCACGATGACCCAGGCGTCTTCCTGTGCCAGCAACGCGGGCGATACCGCCTCGCGGTCGGCCACGCCTGCCGTCCCATCGCGCACCGAATCGAGTTCGAGGATACGGCCGGTCGTATCGAGATAGGCGGCGAGCGCGGCGTCGCCATCGCCCGGCGGGACCGCGCCGTCCCAGTGCCACGTCGCCTGCAGCGCCAGTTCGCCGTCGTCGGCGACGAACAGCAGCCCCGCGGGCGAATCGGTCAGGTCGGCGACCGCCTTCACCAGTCGTTCGTCGAGCGGGGCGGCGCCCTTGGGTTCGCCCAGCGTCTCGGTGAAGCGGGTCCATTCGGCGCGATAGTCGTAGCGGTGGCGGAAGAGGTGCTTGGTCAGCTTCACCTTGATCCACGCCCGCAGCCAGCCCGACGACGCGGCGGTGAGCAGCGCGGCGGTCGAGCCGAACACGAACGCGGTCTGCGCAATACGGGCATGGGCGCCGCCCAGCGCGGCGATCAGCGCGGTGGCGAGGATGGTGATCGCGAAATAGGCGGCCAGTCCGAGCAGCGACAGCGAATGAAAGGCTACCGCGCGCGAAAGCTGCACCGAACCACCGCCGCGTCGCGACAGCGCCAGCGCGATCATCGCCGCCAGCGCGACCAGCGCCAGCCCGCGCGCGGCCATCAGTTCGCTCGGCACCTCGCGCAGCAGATAGAGCGCGATGCTGAAATTCGCATCGATCAGCCACACCGCGCCGACCGCCAGCACGACCAGCCGCGCGCCCGAGGATGCCGCGCGCGGAAACATGCCGTGCAGTAGCGCCAGCGCGCCAAGCGCGGCAAGCGCGCGCAGCATCGTCGCCACGTCGAGCATCGCCTGCGCGCCGGCGGGATCGTGAATGGTCGGCACGGCGATGTGCAGCAGCGCCTGCGTGGCGGTGACGGCGGCGACCGCGAGACAGGCGAGCGTCGCGCCCACCCCCAGCGTACCCCCGGCGCCCGAGCGCCGCTGGATCGCAACCAGCACCGCCAGCCAGCCGAGCGTGCGCACCCCTTCGAGCAGTCGCGTCTCGGGCTCGGCGCTGCCGTTGCCGGCGACCGACAGCGCCCAGAGCGCGGTCGCGCCAAGCGCCACGGCGAGCAGCGCGCGTGGCAGTTCGTCCTCGCCCTCGTCGCGCCGGGCGACCCATAATGTCAGCACGCCGAACAGCAGCGCGGCGGCCGCATGGCCCCAGATGACGATGCCGGTCAGCACGCGATCACCGCGCCCCGCTCGACCAGATGACGACCCGGAGCGTCTGGAGCAGGATCAGCAGATCGAGGAACGGCGAATAATTCTTGGCGTAGTAGAGGTCGTATTCGAGCTTCTGGCGCGCATCGTCGATCGAGGCGCCATAGGGATAGTTGATCTGCGCCCAGCCGGTGATGCCCGGCTTCACCATATGCCGCTCGGCATAATAGCGCAGTTGCGTTTCGAGGTCGGCGACGAACTGCGGCCGTTCGGGACGGGGGCCGACGAAGCTCATCTCGCCTTTCAGCACGCTCCAGCATTGCGGCAGTTCGTCGATGCGGCTCTTGCGCAGGAACCGCCCAACGCGGGTGATGCGCGGATCGTCCTTTTCGGCCCAGACGGCGGTGCCCGCGACCTCGGCATCGGTGCGCATCGAGCGGAGCTTGGGGATGTCGAAGCTGACGCCGTACAGGCCGACGCGGCGCTGGCGGTAGAAGGCGGGGCCGCGACTGTCGAGCTTCACCGCCAGTGCGGCAAGCGCGATGACCGGCAGCGTGATCCCGAGCAGCAGCAGGCTGGCGAGGACGTCGAACATCCGCTTGACGATGCTGGAGAACATCCGCCCCGAGGAAAATCCGTCGGAGAAGATCAGCCACGACGGATTGACGCTGTCGAGATCGACGCGGCCGGTCTCGCGTTCGAGAAAGGTCGAGATCTCGTTGACGTGGACGCCGGTGGTCTTGATCCGCAACAGGTCTTTCAGCGGCAGCGCCCCGCGCCGTTCCTCGAGCGCGAGGACGACTTCGGCCGCCCCCAACAGCACGACATGATCGGCGAGATTGTGGATCGCGTCGCGGGCGATCGCTTCGGGGATCATCCGGTCGCTTTCGCGCATCGCGATATAGCCGACAACGACGAAGCCCGCGCCGGGTGCCTGTCCCAGCGTCTTGAGCCGTAGCGCGCGCTCGCCCGCCCCCAGCACCACGACGCGCCGCTTGAACGCCTGTCCGCCGAGCAGCGTGCCGGTGACGATCCGCAGCAGCACCAGCAGCACGACCGCGAAACCCATCGCGTAGAGCAGGTTGGAACGCCACAACATGATCGTCGGGAACAGGAACAGCAGCAGCGAGATGAAGATGACGCCGAGCGAGATCGCGACCAGCAGCCGCGCGGTCGCGAAGCGCAGCGATTGCAGCGAATCGGTGCCATACACCCCGACCGCAACCATCGCGAGTTCGAGACTGACCGCGAAGCTCGCCAGTTCGGCGATGCGGCCGTGCGTCGGCCCCACTTCCATGCCGATCTGCATCGCGCGCACGACCCAGCCGAGCTCGCCCGCCAGCAGCAGGACCGCGAAGTCGAGGACGCCCAGCAGGAGGACGGCATTGGGCACATAGTGCTTGAACAGCCGGATCATGGTTGGAGTCCCGAAACAGGTGTAAGGCCAGCCGACACCCACCCGCTATCGCGCGAAAGGGCAAAGAAATACTGAACGCGGCGGATACTCTTTTCGCGCTTGTTGTTATAGCGCAACGGCCACCCGTTTCAGGCTGGTATGGCGCTCGTCTGCGCCGCATCGGAGACTCCATCGCATGTCGTCGCAACCCGCCATCGTCCCCGTCATTCTCTCGGGGGGGTCGGGGACCCGGCTGTGGCCGATGTCGCGCCCGGAAAAGCCCAAGCAGTTCCTGGCGCTGACCGCTGAGGAGACGATGCTGCAACTGACCGCGCGGCGGACGGTCGGGGCGGATTATGCCGCGCCGATCGTCGTCGCCAACGCCAGCCATGCCAGTGCGGTCGAGGAACAGCTCGCCGCCGTCGACCTCAGCCCGCAGGCGGTGATCCTCGAGCCGATGGCGCGCAACACTGCGCCGGCGATCGCGCTGGCGGCGATCGCGGCGGGCGCGGGCGATGCGCCGCTGCTCGTCATGCCGTCCGACCATGTCATCGCCGATCTGGAGGCGTTCCGCGCCGCCATCGCCCGTGCATTGCCGCTGGTCGCCGATGGCTGGCTGGTGACGTTCGGCATCACCCCCGACGCGCCCGAGACCGGCTATGGCTGGATCAAGGTCGGCGAACCGCTGGTCGAGGGCGTCCACCGCGTCGACCGCTTCGTCGAGAAGCCGCCGCTCGACAAGGCGGAGGCGATGCTGGCGTCGGGCGATCATGCGTGGAACGGCGGCATCTTCCTGTTCCGCGCCGACAAGTTCCTCGAAGCGCTAGACGTGCATGTCCCGGCGATGGGGCGCGCCGCGCGCCAATCGATGGAGCGGGCGGCGCGCGACGGCATCTGCATCCGTCCCGATGCCGAATCCTTTGCCGCCTGTCCGTCGGATTCGATCGACTATGCGGTGATGGAGCGTGCCGACCGGGTCGCGGTGGCACCGGTGGCGATGGGGTGGAACGACGTCGGAAGCTGGGACGCGCTGCATGCGATCAGCGAGCTCGACGCCGAACTGAACACGCACGGCGGTAACGTCACCATCCTCGATTCGACCAACTGCCTCGTCCGCTCGGACGGGGTGCGGATCGCGATGGTCGGGGTGAAGGACCTGATCGTCGTCGCCAGCGGCAACGACGTGATGATCCTGCCGCGCGGCCGGTCGCAGGAGGTCAAGCGGCTGATCGAGGCAATGAAGCCGTAATCCCGGCGGTACGCCGCCTGCACCGAGAATCCATTTCCCTTTGGTCGGCCCGGGTATAGGCTGCGGGCAGGATCAGGAGTGGAGTGGGCGTATGCGGGGTCGGTTCGGGGCGGCATTGGGCGTGCTGGCAATGCTGTCGGCATGCGGCGGCGGCGGGAGCGGCGCCGGGACCGTCGGCAGCGGCGGTGGCGGATCGACCGGCGGTACGCCGACCGCCAGCCCCACGCCGACCGCCACGACCGGCTGTTCGCTGCGCGAGCGGCAGGACTGGGCACTGGCCCAGCTTCGCGAATGGTATCTCTTTCCCGAAACGCTGCCCGCCAGCCCCGACCCCACGTCGTTCACCACGGTCGGCGGCTATATCGATTCGCTGACCGCGACCGCGCGGGCGCAGGGCAAGGATCGGTATTTCACCTATCTCACCTCGATCGCCGAGGAGAACGCCTATTACAGCTCGGGGTCGACCGCGGGCTATGGCGTGCGCTTCGCGCTTGATTCGACCGGGCGGCGGCTGCTCGTGACCGAGGCGTTCGAGGGCGGGCCGGCGCTGGCCGCCGGAATCGATCGCGGGACCGAGATCACCCAGATCGGCACCAGCAGCGCTACCTTACGCGACGTGTCGGCGATCATCGCCGCCGAGGGCACCGCCGGGCTGACCACCGCGCTGGGGCCGGACAGTGCGGGGACGACGCGCACCTTCCGCTTCCGCACGATCGAGGGGACGACGACCACCGCGAACGTCGCCAAGACCGATTTCAACCTGCTGCCGGTATCGACCCGTTATGGCGCCAAGGTGTTGCAGGACGGGTCGAAGCGGGTCGGCTACATCAACCTGCGCACCTTCATCTCGCCGGCCAACCAGCCGCTGCGCGATGCCTTCGCCAATTTCCGGGCCCAGGGGATCACCGAGTTCGTCATCGACTTCCGCTACAATGGCGGCGGGCTGATCTCGGTCGCCGAGCTGATGGGCGACCTGCTGGGTGGCGGCAAGTCGGGCAGCGACGTGTACAGCTATACGTCGTTCCGGCCCGAGAAGGCGTCCGAGAATACGGTCAAATATTTCGCCCCGACCGCACAGTCGGTGACGCCGACCAAGATCGCCTTCATCGGCACCGGCAATACCGCGTCGGCGAGCGAGCTGGTCATCAACGCCTTCGTGCCCTACCTCGGCAACAACATGGCGCTGGTCGGCACCAACACCTATGGCAAGCCGGTCGGCCAGATCGGGCTCGACCGGGCCGGGTGCGACGACCGGCTGCGGGTCGTGGCGCTGGCGGTGCAGAACTCGGCGCGGTCGGCGGCCTATTACAACGGGCTTGCCACCACCGTGCCCAACACCTGTCAGGCGAGCGACGACATCAGCTATCCGCTGGGCGATGTTCGCGAACAGTCGGTGGCGCGCGCGCTCGACTTCCTTGCCGGGCGGCAGTGTTCGCGGATCGGCGCATCGGCCAGCGCGCGGGGCGACGGGCTGAACGCCTCGCCGCGCTCGCTTGGCGGAGAGGAGCGGACGCTGCTCCAGCCCGACCGGCCGTCGACCGTGCAGCGCGAGGTGCCGGGGCTCTTTTGACGTCGGGCGGCACCGGCCCGCTCCCCCTCCCGGCCACCCACAGCGTATCCTGATTGGGTGGCCGGGAGGGGGAGCGGGCCGGTGCCGCTTCCACGCGACGGGACGAGCGTCTAAGAAGGACGCCATGAACGACACCCCTGCCCCGCTGCCCGCCGGGATCGATCCCAGTTGGGCGCCTGCCCTCTCGCCGGTGTTGGCCGGGCCGGGGATGGCGGCGTTGCGCGCGTTCCTGACCGCCGAGAAGGCGGCGGGGAAGCGGGTGCTGCCGCATTCGCGCGACTGGTTCGCGGCGCTGGCCACGCCGCTGGATCAGGTGCGGGTCGTCATTTTGGGGCAGGACCCCTATCATGGGCCGGGGCAGGCGCATGGGCTGAGCTTTTCGGTGCGGCCGGGCGTCGCGGTGCCGCCGTCGCTGCGCAACATCTACAAGGAGCTGCACGACGATCTGGGGATCGCGCCGGCGCGCCATGGCTATCTGGGGCACTGGGCCGAGCAGGGCGTGCTGCTGCTCAACAGCGTGCTGACCGTGGAGCAGGGGCGCGCGGCGTCGCATGCGGGGCATGGGTGGGAGGCGTTCACCGACGCGATCGTCCATGCCGTGGCCGAACATGCCCCGCCCAGCGTCTTCCTGCTGTGGGGATCGCATGCGCAGAAGAAGGCGGCGTTCGTGCAGGACGGCGTGGCCGGCGGGCGGCATCTGGTGCTGAAGGCGCGGCACCCCTCGCCATTGTCGGCGCATAGCGGGTGGTTCGGCAGCCGGCCGTTTTCGCAGGCCAACGCCTTTCTGGAAGCACAGGGCCGGGGCGCGATCGACTGGACGGTGCCGGCGGTCGGTACGCAGGCGGAACCTTTGGACGCGGCGGACGATTGATGCCGCCTGTCCGGCGAATGGCCGGGCCGGTTGGTTTCGAAGGGGACAAGCACCATGAAGACGATGATGAAAGCGGCCGGCATGGCCGGACTGTTGATGCTGGGCGCGTGCGGCGGCAATGCCGACGACAAGGCGGCGGACAACATCGAGGCGATGACCGAGAACCGCGCCGACGCGCTGGAGGATCAGGCCGATCTGACGAGCAACGAGCAGGTCGAGGACGCGCTGGAAGATCGCGCGGAGAACGTCCGCGAGATGGGCGAGGACGCCGCCGAGAAGGCCGATGACGACGACAATGCCCAGATCGAGCAGGCAGTCGCCAACCGGATGTAACGCGCGCCGGGCAAGGCGTAGCGTCAGCTACGCCAAGCCGCACAAGGCGCGCGCGGCCGACGGCGCGGCGAGCGCCGTTCGACGCCACGGCGCGCCGGGCAAGGCGTAGCGTCAGCTACGCCAAGCCGCACAAGGCGCGCGCGGCCGACGGCGCGGCAAGCGCCGTTCGACGCCACGGGCTTTGCCCGTGGCGCGGCCGTCGACCGGTCGCCCCCCGCGTCGATCCCAACTGCCGGTCGGGCAGGAGTCGCGACGTCGGCGTGTATGGATTCCGGCCTTCGCCGGAATGACGAAGGGGGTGGAGCCGGCGGTTCCGCTCCCCAATTCCCCCCAAAGTTTACAAAGTTTACACTCGCCGCGCCTTGCGACGGCGGGCGCGCTTGCCCGGATGGTCGGGAGTCAGGCCGGTCGCGGCGGCGCGCTTGGCGAGAGCGAGCTGAATCTCGAAGTCCACGCCCAGCGGACCGGGGGCGGGGATATAGGGCAGGTCGTCGTCGCCGTCGTCCTCGTCGGGGATGTGGATCGGCGGCTGGAGCGGTTCGTCGGGCTGCGGGCGATGGGGATCGCACCAGCGCGGCAACCGGCCGTCGAGAATATCGGCGCAGGCGATTCGCGTATCGAGGTCGGCGGGATCGATCGCGCGATGCGGTTCGGCGGGCGCCACGGGGGCGAGGCGTTCGAGCGCCTGCGCCAGCGGCATCGGCGGATCGAGCCGGGGGCGATCGGCGGCCAGTTCGTCGGGCAGCGCGGCGGCTGGTGCGGCGACGGGCGCGACCTCGACCCGCGCGGGATCGGGCGCGCCGCGCGAACGCGCGCGCGCGTGGTGGCCGTAGCGGTCGGGATAATGCGCGGCGAGCAGGAACATCAGCATCCGGTCGCCGTGACGGTGGCGCAGGCCGACGCGGCGGCCGTTGCGATCGAACACCACTTCCTCGGACCCGTTGACCGCGCGTTCGAACGCGACGTCGACCAGCATCGCCACCGCCTGCGCGATCGCGGCGTCCCATGCGTGGGCGAAGGGCTCGCCGCCTTCGGCGCGGCGCAGGCCATAGGCGCTGACCCGGCTCATGCCGACCGAGCGTGCCGCCTGATCGACCGAACCGCCATCGGCCAGCGCCTCGATGAACTCGCGCTGCCGCGCCTCGGTCCAGCCGTCGCTGCGCGGCTTTCGCTTGACCGGAATCCATTCATAGGCGGCCGGATCGAAGCCGTGCGCGTCGATATAGGGCGTGTCGGTGGGGGGATCGACCTGCAACAGCGGATGCGGCTCGGGCAGCGGTTGCAGGTCGGGCGAGGGCGCGGTCGGCGCTGGCGTGTGGGTCTGCATGGGCGGCAGCCGAGCATGGGTCGGGGGGTGTAGGACAGCGGTTTTTGGGGGAGGCTTTACGACGGCCGATGGTGCGTTAGAGCAGATTCCGTTCAGTATGCATCGTATCCGGCAGCGGCGAAGTAGTTGGCGCACTCAGCGGGCGTGTAGGTGTCGATGGCGGCGCCGATGGCGCGGGACAGGTCGTCGACGGTGCGCGCAGCAGCTTTACGCAGGAGTGCTTTCA
>NZ_CAKLBB010000015.1:0-57284 GCF_920939515.1 Sphingomonas sp. Leaf4
CAACAGCAGGTAGGGCATGACCAGCGACCATTCCTCATCGCTGACGTCAGACGGATACGGCTTGCAGCAAATATTCATCCGATAACGGATGAATCAGGCCCGCTTCCAAGTCCATAACAACCTCTAGCTAGAATGATACCCACTCGGCTGTTGCCGATCCCTGTTTTCGGCTGCATTATTTGGTGTGAGTTATCGAGCAACAGAACCACTTTCCGCCCGCCAGAAGGCCGTCGCAGTCACGACGATAATTCTGATGATGCCCGTGCTCCTCGACGGCTTCGGGCTAATCGATCTCGGTAGCTTTAGAATGGCTCCATTCATGATCGCACTTATGATTAGCACGCTGTCTTGGAAGTCGAAGAAAACAGAAAGTGACAAATCCGATGAGCGTGCTTTATAATTTCGGACGCGAGTTTCTGTTGGCCTGAAGGGAAACGCGGCGGAGGCAGCCTCCGCCGCCCCTTTTGAAACTCGCGGGTTTCAGCGGCCATCGTACCCGCATGTGGTAAGTGTAGTACCCATGGCAGGAGAAGCCCAACTGCGGAAATTGCCAACGTGACGGAGCCGGCATAGCTTCAGTCCATGTCGACCTTCTTCTTCTGGAATGTGGCGGCCCTAGCCGCCGCAATATACTGCATCGCCAAAGCCGTGATCGACCTTCGTGCACGAAGGTACGTCTGGGGAACTATCGGGCTGCTGAGCGCTGCGGTGTTTCTGACGACACCGATCCAGACGCATGCAGTGAAAATAGATTTGCCGGCCACACTACCTTGACCGGTTCCTTACCAAACTTGGCCGTTGGCGCGGCGGAGGTCCCCTCCGCTAAGCCAACCATCTCTGCGGTTGAGCGCACTCCCCATACCCTTTAATGCGCGATACGATACCCGCGCAGTCCGCTAACGGCTTAAAGGGATCGTCGCGGACGTAGTTCTTGATTCGGTTACTTGACGTACGTAACACGCCCCCGATCGAAGCTCACAAGCATGCGCTTTACCTGGTCGGCACCGTGGGGTCCAACCAGCCATAATTGAGCCAGCATTCCTTCAAGGCAGTAGATGTAGACGTTTGAAACTGCGCCAAGGTCTGCTGCCGCGCGGCTGATACTGAGTTGATCTGCCTTTCGCAGACGTTTCCCTGCAATGGTTACCTCGACAACCTGTTGCGTATCCTGTTTGGGCGTACCCGCTTGCCTTGTCACCCGCACTTTGACGTCTTGCCGCCCGCACTGACCCGTCGTTACCTGCTCGCTCTTCTGAGCCGGATACGGATGTGGTCCAAAACTAGGGGGTGCCAGCGGCAATAGCGATTGGACCAGTACGGCTGTGGCAACGATCATCGTTGAAGATCTCCCAATCTACATCGAATGCCAACATGGCAGGTCAGAAGCAATGCCCGGTTCATGACGCAGTCCGCGATCCCTGGGCGATCAAGCCGCGGAGAACTCCTCCGCCGCGCCAGGGTATTCCTTTGGTTTGGCGCGCCTCCAATACCCTCAAATGCGCGGTGCGATACCGGCGCCGTCTGTCCACCACCCATGCCAGATACCCGGTTGGGCGCTTCGGCTTTGCATGATGCTCCCTGTAATTGGGAGATGAACGAATGGCAGAAGCTGGGAAGCGGGCAGGGCGTCCATAATGACCGGTTCTGGGTCAAGGTGCACATTCACGGGTCAGCCGCATTATCGTGGTCTGCGCGCGGCGGAAATGCGAACTGCAGAGTTCGCCTGCCAAGCGTTGTCAGCCGTCGAGATCTGCCGAAGTTAGGAGTATTGGCGGCTCTCCACCGAGCCGCTTGACGAACTCCCGCTGCGCGATCCTATGAATGTCAGCTTCGAATTCTACAAACACCTCCAATGCCGTCTCGGGGTCGACCCCTTCAAGCTGCGGGTTTAACAGTTCCGCCAGCGCGTCGGCGGTGATGAGAAACTCGACCTCGCCGAAATCCGTCATGCCGACGAATCCCACGCTGTCGCGCTCCGCAACCCACTCGTACTCGCTTTTCTCGAAGCGGACGCTGGAATGAGCCATCGATTCAGATCTCCAATGTGGCTACGGCGGCAGTTGCATTGGACGCTACGAAGCTTCGGCAGCGCGCGCAACGGAGCTAAACCGCGAGTCCGGCGACGAGTATAGATGGTCGGTTTCAGAAAGTGGCAAAGGGGGCTTGAACGACTGGGATTGGGTCGGCGTTACTCCCCGCCACTTTCACTGCGTAGCACTGAGGATGACCTCGACCGTCTCCTCCGGCATGTCCCACATCGGAAAATGACCGCTGGACTCGAACCAGTGCAGCTCTGCGGACGGGAACGCAGCTTTTGCGCGCGCTGCCTGACCCGGCAGGCAGAGCCTGTCGTGCCTGCCCCATCCGATCACGATCCGGCCAGTGCTGTCGGCAGCAGGACCGGTCTGCTCGGGCCCGGTCGCAAGGTCATGGACCAGCGCATCGAACGTCGGTGTCGTACTGAGACCGGTCAGCTCGGTCGCCACCATCTGCGGATCAAGCGCCCAAGGATGCGCGGACAATTGGGCGAGCAGGGCAGTGCGCGAGGCCGCGTTACGGCTCAGCGTCGGCAGGGCGGGCCGGATCGCCCGCAACAAGCGGCCCGAGACGCCGATCGTGGTCTTGAAGAAGGTGCGCTCCCAACCACGCCAGAACCCACCCGGGTCAAGGGCGACGACGTTGCCGACGACGCCGCGCCTTGCAAGTTCGAGCACCATCCGCGCGCCCATCGAGCTGCCGACGACGTCGATCCCGGTCAGCTCGTGTTCCACGATATAGCGCTGTACGCTCCCGACCAGGCCGTTGAACGTTCCGCTATCGTGCTCCGCAGGCGTCGCGCCATGTCCGGGCAGATCGATCGCGATCACCGTTCGACTGGCGCCGAGCGAGTCCAGAATGGGGCTCCATGACCGCGAGCTTCCGCCCAGCCCGTGGACAAGCAGCAGTTTGGGGCCAGAGCCACGGTTGATCTGGTGCATCTCATTCCATTTCGGTTACTTGTTACGGCTCAACGAGCACCGTCCGTGAATGGCACCATTTAATCTGCTAGCTGCCGTGCGCCGGTCGTCGCGGCGTTCGATCCGCAAAAAGGGATCGCACGCCGCCACGACGATGAGGGATGCGCAACTCAGCCGTGCGGGCGCATGACCACCTTGATGACGCCGTCCTCCTTGTCGCGGAACCTGGCGTACATCTCGGGCGCGTCCTCAAGGCTGGCCGGGTGCGTGATGACGAAGCTCGGGTCTATCTCCCCGACCACGATCTTTTCCAGCAGTGGCTTGGTGTAGCGCTGAACGTGGGTCTGGCCGAGCTTGATGGTCAGCCCCTTGTTCATCGCCGCACCGATCGGCAGCTTGTCGCCCATGCCGACGTAGACGCCAGGCACCGACACCGTGCCGCCCTTGCGGCAGCTCATGATCGCCTGTCGCAGCACGTGGACGCGGTCGGTGGCGAGGAACATCGACGCCTTGACCTTGTCCATGACGGCATCGGCCGCGCCGTGTCCGGCCGCCTCGCAACCCACCGCGTCGATGCAGCTGTCGGGTCCGCGTCCCTTGGTACGGGCCTGTAGTTCGTCATAGACGTCCGTCTCGGCGAAGTTGATCGTCTCGGCACCGCCGGCTTCCGCCATGGCAAGACGCTCGGGCACTTCGTCGATCGCGATGACGCGACCGGCCCCCATCATCAATGCGGAGCGAATCGCGAATTGGCCGACCGGGCCGCAGCCCCAGATCGCGACCGTGTCGCCCGGTTCGATCTGCGCGTTCTCGGCGGCCATGTAGCCGGTCGGGAAGATGTCGGACAGGAACAGCGCCTGATCGTCGGTGACGCTGTCAGGGATCTTGATGGGCCCGATGTCCGCCATCGGCACGCGGAGATACTCGGCCTGACCGCCGCAATAGCCGCCCAGCATATGGCTGAAGCCGAACAGGCCGGCGGGTGAGTGGCCCATCGCCTTGGCGGCCATTTCGGCATTCGGGTTGGTCCGGTCGCAGGCCGCGAACAGACCCTTCTTGCAAAACCAGCAGTCGCCGCAACTGATGGTGAACGGCACCACCACGCGGTCACCGATCTTGAGGTTGGTGACCTCGGAACCGAGCGCGACGACCTCGCCCATGTTCTCGTGGCCGAGGATGTCACCTGCCTCCATGGTGGGTTGGTAGCCGTCGAGTAGATGGAGGTCCGACCCGCAGATAGCACATGCGGTAACCTTGATGATCGCATCGCGGGGGTGCTTGATTTCGGGATCCGCGACGGTGTCGACGCGGACGTCGCCCTTACCGTGCCAGCAGAGTGCGCGCATGATTCTTCTCCGTGTGAGCAGGAACTCCGCCGGGATCGGAAAAGCGACTGAAATATCTCAACGTTTCGCCAAACGGAACGGGCTAAGAGACCGTTTGAGAATGGTCAGGGATGTACGATCCGGCGCAGCATGAGGCTACCGAGGGCGACATGGATCATGGCCTCGGAGACGTCGAGGCGCTGTTCGTAATCGCGAACGAGGCGTTTCCATCTGGTCATCCATCCGAAGGTGCGCTCGACGACCCAGCGCCGGGGCAGGACCTTGAAGCCGGGATCCTTATCGGTGCGGCGGATGATCTCGAGGACGAAGTCGCGATACGCAGCGGCATCCATGAGGCGGGTGCGGTCATAGGCACCATCGGCGAACAGATGCTTGAGCCACGGCCACCGCTTTCGAATGGTCGCCACGATCGCCTGAGCCCCGGCGCTATCGGAAATGTCGGCGGTGGTGAGATTGACCATCAGCAGCCTGCCGTTGGTATCGACGGCGATGTGTCACTTGCGGCCGACCACCTTCTTTCCGGCATCGAACCCACGCTTTTGCGCCGCTGGCGCCTTGATCGACTGGCTATCAACCACGGCGGCGCTCGGGCTTTGCTCGCGTCCTTCGCGCTCGCGGTCGAGCATCAGCGTGACGTCGTGGATCGTGCGGAACAGCAGCCGGCGTACGAAGCGGCGGAACCACCAATATACCGTTTGCCACGGCGGAAAGTCGTTCGGCAACATCCGCCAGCCACCCCCCGTCCGGGCAAGATAGCGTAATGCGTCGAGCACCTCGCGAAGATCGGTCTTCGGCTTGCGCCCGCGTTTTGGAACTGGCGGCAGGAAAGGCTGGACGAACCGCCATTCCTCGTCCGTCAAATCGGTTGGATAGCGCTTCGCTCGTCGTTCAAATCCAGCCATCCGGCCGCGGCTTTCTCGGGTCCACATCCCAACTCTGAATCATGCCGCAGAGCGTACTTCAACCCATTCTCAAACGGGCTCTTACAGCGTTTGGCAAGAAGCTTGATGACGCATTGATGAGCGATAAGGTGATGACTGCCGCCGAACATCTCAAAAACGAGCAGTTCGCTTTCAGTGCTGGCCGAGCCATTTTAGAGATGCTCGGCATGTCGACACCGGACTGGAGTCCGAATGAAGGGTATGGTGACACCTATAAGATTGTAAAAACCTCGCCAAACCCAAGTGGCGCAATGACCAATATAGATAACCCTATCGAGGGCTCTGAGGAAAAATCGATCCAGAATCAGTCTCTATATCAACAGGACTCCATTTTATCGTTCATGCAGGACGAACGTCGTGACAACAACATAGAAACTAATAATAGCAATCTTTTGCAAAGTGTTGATATTGCGTTTTCCCGTGAGGAAGATAATTTCTTTAAGGACTATGGCTTTGTATCGGCGGGTAGCGATTGGATGATAATTTAGGGTCGTCAGATGAAACATGTAATTCTTACCCTATTGGTATGTAGCCAAGGGAGCGTAGCATCGAGTCAAGCGCTGAATGAGCAACGCCCACAAACTGCAGGTGTTTGTGGGGCCGCCCAACTATCAAACATTCGTTATACTAACCGAATAAAATCTAGTTATACGGGAACCGGTTTCTTAAGGCCGGTTTTTTCAGCTATAATTGACAGCAAAATGCTGAGCTTAGCAGATGCTGTAGACTCAAGGCCGAATGAAAATCTAATTATCACATCACGCGGTTACGCAGTCAGGCTACTCTTTAACGGGAGCAACCAAAGCCCTACTGGGCGACAAGAACTTCTCTGTGGAAAGTTTAAAAAAGCCAACCAGCATCATCGAGAACGATTGGAAAACCAGCTCGCCAATGGGTTAAGGCTTGTTGATTCCAGCTCACTAGGGGATGCGGGCTACATTGCACTGTACGCCAGCCAAAAACAGCGCCTTGCAGAAATATACCATATCGATAAAGGAAAATACAGAATACTTGCCACCCTTCCAAGGTATGCGGATATTGTAGCGACATCAAATAGCTTGCATGGTGGCATATACACAATAGATGTGATTAGCAGGGGGGTGTCCAGTTCGGAGATACAGCTTAGTAGACTTATATTCGCTCCGAGCTAGTTTTTTTTGCAACATGGTATTTTGTACATTGTTTCGTAAAAGTTTATATGTTTCTATTGTTCAATTGAAGCGATGGAAATAACGCCCCTTAAAGCCTGACTCATAATTCGAGCTTTGCGATACGTCGGGTCATTCGTCTGATGGATGCGATGACGAGCCATGCTTCTGACGAGGCGATGGAAGCCTCCCAGTCCTTGGCGAGGCGTCGGCATCGGTTGAGCCACGCGATGGTGCGCTCGACGACCCAGCGGCGGGGCAGGATGACGAAGGACCGGGTATCCGACCGTTTGACGATCTCGATGGCGAGCCGGTCGATATGCGCGATCGCGTTTTCCAGTTTCGGCCCTGCATAGCCGCCATCGGCGACGAAGCGGACCAGCGAAGGATATGCATCCCGGCATCGCTCGAGGAGGCCCGGTGCAGCATCGCGATCCTGAACGCCGGCGGGAAGGATCAGGGCGTCGAGCAAGCTGCCGGCCGTATCGGTCGCGATGTGGCGCTTGCGCCCTTTGATTTCTTGCCCGCGTCGTAGCCGCGCGCGCCTCCCGCTTCGGTAGTCTTGACCGACTGGCTGGCGATGATGCCCGCGGTCGGTTCGGCAGCGCCGGCCTTCCGCGACCCGCACCCCGGCCACCAGCACCGCGTTGACCGCATCGAGCAGGCCGCTGTCGCGCATCCGGTAGAAATGATAATGCACGCTTGTGGACGGTGGGAAGTCTCGAGGCAGTTGCGCCCACTGACATCCCGTCGCCGCAAGATACTGGATCGCGTTCCACACATCCCGTGCGCGGTGCAGGCGTGGACGCCCCACCTTCGAGGTTCGTGTCAGCAGCGGCGCGATGATCGCCCATTCCGCATCGGTGCAGTCGCTTGTGTAGCGCAGCCTTCTTCTGTCATGCTCACGACGAGCGGTTTCGGTCCAGCCCATATGATCCCCGTGGTCTTCGCAACCCTCGGTGAATCACAACTGGCTGAAATCGCTCAACCTAATTTCCGGTTGGGCTCTGAGCAGCGCTCAGAACAGTGCGGTAGTGTATGATGCGCTGGAATGGCAGCAGCTCCGGCTGTGGCAGGATCAACAGGTGCCGCAATGGACACCTTCGAGCATCGTAATCTGAGCCAAGGACCCAATACCGGCCATCTAGCGGCAGCTGCACGCTTCCCCAGAGGTGCCGTTTGTTCATGTGACCCCCGCCTCCGTCAACCATTTGACCGCGACGTCGGGAAAGGTTCCATGCCGCTTCTCAGCGGCATACGCTTTCGTTAGTTTCTGATGATGACCAATCCTCCAGCCCATGCTCTCGAGTTCGAAAGCCCCAAGGATCTGGCTTGTTGGCTCGCTGAGCACCACGCGGACAGTGGGGAGCTCTGGATCCGCATCTACAAGGCGAGATCGGGCCAACGCTCGGTCACGTGGGCCGATTGCGTCGTAGAGGCGATCCGCTTCGGATGGATAGACGGCTTGAAGCGTTCCGGCGACGAGCGCTCCTACCTCCAGCGTCTGACGCCGCGCCGGGCGGGATCGAGTTGGTCAACCAAGAACCGTGAACACGCCGATCGGCTGATCGCTGAAGGGCATATGACCCCCGCCGGGCTCGCTCATGTCGAGGCGGCGCGCGCTGATGGACGTTGGGATGCCGCCTACGAGGGCTCGGCCACCATGGTCATACCGCAGGACTTCCTGGACGCGCTAGCGTCTCTTCCCGAGGCCGAAGCGTTCTTCCGGACGCTCGACCGCAAGAACCTGTACCCGATCTACTACCGCCTGCAGACAGCCAAACGGCCGGAGACACGCGCGCGCAGGATGCAGCAGATCCTCGAGCAGCTCAGTCGAGGTGAGCGCTTCCACTGAAACCCAGGAACAGCCGCTCGGGGCACCCTACCCATTTCCATGTTTATGCCATTCGTTCATCTGAATGATCTGCCATTAGCGGTCGCTCCGGGTAAGTGGGCGTTCGATGCTTCAGCTATGAAGCCGCGGTCTATTTTCGCCTGCATCCAATTAAAACAAGCTTCTGCTGCTATCGACAGATAGACTATCAACGGCTCCCAATTCCCAAATAGCAGGACTCGCCGAAATTGGATTATGAACGAACTTCTGTTTAGATTGGATAATAGCGCGAGCGGCACCGCATCCCTTCCCTTTGGCGCAATGATTTTTGCCCAAAGTACTCGAGCGGTTCTTTTGTTACCATCACTAAAAGCATGACAATGTATAACAGCGCAATAAGCAAATATTGCGGACAACGCGACATCGCTCTCCTGCAAACCGGTAATCGCACTACTGGCTACTGCGAGAAGATTAGAAATTTTATCGGGATCTGGATATAGTGTACTTACCTCTTCAGTAGGAACATCCGTCTGAGCTGCAACCCGGCGGATTTCCACTTCAGAAAAACCATAGGCTTGGCGTGCCGCGATAAGTGCGGTGCATAGATTAGTTCCTAGGTCGCACCCAAATTCAGAACCAGCAACGCCCATATTCCGCGCAGCGAAGATCTCTCGTTCAAAAGTAGAGGAAATATCGTTAGTCGCCCCGTGCGTGGACCCAATGAATTCTACGAGAGGGTCACTTAATTCGGGATAGCTTTGAAGAAGCTCTTCTCTATCGACCCAAATCGCATTTGCTACTGCAACCGGATCAATCGAAGGTGGAAAAACAAAGATGCCGCGACGCATCCCGTCCGTCAGTCTCGATCGGCATTCTGAGGAAACGAGAAATGGTAAATCTGGGATTACGGGAATGTTAGGCATACGTATCTGATTTGTAATTTGAGTTCATTGCGATTCAGCGACTGTAGCCTGCCGCAGGCGTTCGACAGTACGCAGCAAATCCTTGGTTGCGTCACGACTATCAAGTGAGATGACCCGATCAGCGGCTGCAATAGTTTCGGGCCGGTGTGCAATGACAATGCGAGTGATGGTGAGCTCGGCTAGCGCAGCGCTAACCGCGCGCTCGTTGCAAACGTCAAGATGGGCAGTGCCTTCATCCATAATCAGCACACGTGGTTGCCGGTACAAGGCGCGCGCGATCAGTAATCGTTGCTTCTGCCCACCAGAGAGGCTGGAACCCATATCGCCGACAAGGCTTTCATACCCCATTGGCATAGCTTCCACCTCGCGCGAGATCTGTGCTAGGCTGGCACATTCACGCACACGGGCCATATTCAAATCTTCCGCGAACAGTGCGATATTCTCCGCGATCGTCCCGGCGAGCAACTGATCGTCCTGTGAGATAAAGCTAATCTGCGTGCGTAGGCAATGGTTGTTCCAGTGACGCAGCGGACGATTGTCGATCAACACCTCCCCGCTTGCTGGCGGGTAAAGACCTGTCAATATCTTGGCGAACGTTGATTTGCCGCATCCCGACGCGCCAACGATCGCCACGCATTCGCCGGCTTCAATCTCAAGACTCAGTCCGGAAAGAACTAGCTTTTCGCCAAAGGCATAGCGGTAACTTACCCCTTGGCACTGGATACGGCCGCTGATCGGACCTTCATAGCCTCCGCTGTCGATCCGTTGCTCGCGGGGGGCCAGTGCGACGTCCGACAAGCGTTCTAGTTGCAGGTCGAGCAATCGCCATGCGAACAGCTGTTCGATCAGGTTCGTGGACCGCATTACGAACTGCATCTTATAGGCAAGGAATGCCGTCAGCATACCGACCGAAAGGTCGGTCGCAATCACCTGTTGCGCGCCCAGGTAGATGACCAGAATGTCGGTTAATCCGCTGAGCGCCTGTTCGCCGGTCAAGAACCCGATATTGATATTGCCAGCGCGGAGTTGAGCGTTGATCGAAGCGGCGACCGAATTGCGATATTGCGTCTCGCGTACCGTTTCCGATCCGGACGACTTGATTGTTTGCGCCGCGCGCAGCGTTTCAAGAAACCGGGTCTGCTCACGCGCATCCGTGACGATGACGTCGGCCGCATACCGCCGAGCCAGACTAAAGGTTGCCGACCGCAACAACGCATAGGCGACGATGGATCCCAGCACGAGAAAAGTTAGTAAGGGCGAATACAGGAACATCAGGGCCATCACCGCGATGCCGAGCAGGCCGTCGAGTATCCCGGCGAGCGCCCCTTGGGCGATGAAGGTCTGGATCGCCTTGACGGCAAGAAACCGGCTCTGGATGTCACCGACCTGACGCTTCTGAAACCAGTCCAACGGCAGACGGATTAGATGGTGGAACAGGCGAGCCTTCATGTCGAACGACAGGGTGTTCGCGATGAACTGGGTCGAGAGTCCCCGCAAGCCGAGAGCGACGATTCTGAACAGCAGTAACAGCGCGAACGCGATGGCCAGCACCTTCAGCAAGTCCGCGTTTGCCTTCAGTATTGCATCGTCGATCACGAACTGAAGGTAAAAGGGCGCCGCAAGCAGCAGCCCCTCGATCAGCAGCGACAGCAGGGCGGTCTGGACGAAGGCACGCATCGTATCGCTGTCGAACGATACCAGCGTGCCGAGCCGTAAAGGATTGCGTTCTCGCTTAGGTTGGAACGCGGCGGTGGGAGCGAGTTCGAGAGCGATGCCTGTGAACCGCTTCGACACGTCCGCCTGCGTCAGCGCCAGCAGGCCATGCGCCGGATCGTGGATCACGACCTTACCGCGATGCATCGATCGGAGCACGACGAAATGATTAGTGCCCCAGTGTAGGATTGCGGGCAGGCGCAGCAGACCTAGCTCGTCGGGTTCACAACGGATCGGACGCGACCCCAACCCGATCGCGCCCGCTACATTGATCAGCGTGCGCAGCGTCGTACCGTTCATCGATAGGGGGAACTGGCGTCGCAACGTACTGAGATCGACCGTGTGGCCGTGATAGCCCGCGATCATCGCCAGGCTGGCTAGCCCGCATTCCGCGGTTTCCGACTGGCGGATCAAGGGTAACCGCCGCCGACCGCTCAGATTAAGAACTGGGGCAATCATAACCGACCCCGCAATGCCAAGATCGGCTCCAGCAACCAGGCACCGAAACTCCGCTCCTCCAGCACGATGTCGGCGCTCAGCGCCATGCCGGTCTGCAAAGGGTGACGCCGGCCGTAGGCTTCGAGCCACGGACGGTCGAGCGCAACGGTCACGCGGTACATCGGCTCCTTCACCTCGACAGCGGCCTGGATATCCTCAGGGCGCAGAATCGCGCGTGAGACATGGCGGATCGACCCACTGCCCGCCCCAAACCGCTGGTAGGGAAAGGCGTCGTATCGCAGGCGTACCCGCTGCCCCTTCTGTATAAAGCCAATTGCCCGAGACGGGACGTACAGTTCGGCACCCATGCTCCCTTCGGTGGAGGCAACGGTCATCAACGCGCCGCGCTGGTCGACCGCCTGTCCCTGACGCACTTGAAGGGCCGTGACCACTCCTCCCACCGCTGCCCGGATTAGATAGCCGCGCTGCGCATTCGCAATGTCACGGTCGCGCCGGGTCCGGGCGATCTGCGACAGCAGTTCGCCGCGTTGCTGGACCAGCGTATAGGGAAGCGCCCGTAGTTCCGTCCGCAACCCGTTCATTTGCGCATCCAGCGATTGCTGGCGGCTTTGTGCCTCGTTTCTTGCCTCGCGCAGGGCGATCACTTCCTCCCGGCGGCGGCGCATTGATTCGCTTGAGATGAAACCCCGCTGGGCCACCGGTGCCATTCTCACGACCGAATCTTCGGCTAGCCGCAACCGCTCGGTAGCGGCCTGCTCCGCTGCGCGTTCGGCGGCCTTGCTGCCATCCAGCGCGGCTAGACGGGCCTCGGTGCCTTCGCGTTGCAACGCGACCGTAGGGCCAAGGGCCGCTATGCGATCCGTCAGATTGGCTAGTTCGTGGTTCAGGCTGTCGACCGTGCCATCGTCTATCGAATGCCCATCGACGCCTATCCGTTCGGTTGAAACTATGGCAAGCGGTTCGCCTGCCTGGATCTGTTGTCCCTCATGGACATACAGACGGGTAAGCACGCCAGCGACCGGCGCGCCGATACGAGCGCTGGTCCCGGTGGCGTTCACGATGCCGACGGCGGTCTCTGCTCGCGCATATGTACCAAGCGTCATGAAGCCGATGGCGATACCAGCCATGGACAGCAACACCAGCGTGACAACGATCCACGATATCGGCAGCAAGGCGACCGGCCGTCCTTCGTTGGCGTTCAGCGCGGCGGCCACCGCCTCCGGCCGGAACAGGGGCGCGGGCGCGGGCGGCTCCGGGTCGGCAAAACCGCCAGCGACGTCGTTTATCGTGCAATGGGCCGGTTCGGATGTTACCGGTTGCGTCCTGTGCCGCATCTCGCAAGGTTCCACGCTATCGAGAGGAATAGGCGAGCCCGTCCCTGGCACGGCGCGGATCATGCTGTGCGATCAGGTCGAGCGTGCGGTCGTTGAGCGCAGGGGCGGCATCGACCTGCGCATGCGCGTACCCCGGCGGCGTTTCCACCGTGCAACCGATCGCACGTAGGTCGGCTACTCCCTTTGGATCATAGACCCGTTCGTCGTCGGATGAGACCAAAATCCGGACCCGGTCGCACTGCCTGCGCAACAGCCGCGCAAGACTGGTGCGATAATATCGACTGCCCCAGAAGGAGGTCAAAAATGGCCGCATATCGCTGCATACCCGGTTCGGCCCGTTGTACCGCCAGATACAGGAACCCTCGGTGATTTTCTCCCACTCGACCCGTGTGTCCGACAATCCGTCCTCCGGTGTCGTCAGCGGCGGCGCGAGCAGAATGCGCGGCGCGCAGCGGACCGTGCAAGCCGCAGCCGCGAGATAGGCTCCGGTGCTCACCCCCACCGTCGCGACCAGTCGCTTGCCCGCCCAGTGCGTCAAGGCGCGGATCTGCTGCACCGCCCCAGGCAGGTCGGGTGCGGGATGCAGTGTCTCCAGTTCGCCGAGATAGATCGGCATAAGGACAGTATAGCCCTTCGCTACCATCTGCTGCGCCAAGGGACGTTCGGTTACCAGGGAACGCGGACCACCGTTCAGATAAAGGACGATACGGCTCGCGGCGTCGATGCGTTCGGTCGGACTGAAAATAAGAACCGGTAGCGCCCCCACAGGAGTCGGCAGATAGTTAACTTGCCGGAAACCTCCCCCGCGCGCCGACAACACTTCCCCGGAACACGCCTTGTCACCCGTTGCCAGGTTGAAATGAGTCTGGTCCTCGGAATAGCCGAGGAAGGTCCGGCATGAAAAACCGTCGATCGGCTGAAGCCGGGGTTCTGGCTTCCCTGGCAGGACCGCGCGCCTGGTATTCGGGTCGGTTCCCGGGCGAGCCGGTCCTGAATCCCGCAGGACCGGCTGGCCAAGGACCAATAGCATCACGAGCCATGTACTGTACAAGATCCGTTCCTTGAAACAGGCTGACGGATCCCCTGCCAGCCATCGGCACGGGATCCGTCGGAGATATTACTTCGGATGCACCGGTTTCGGGTTGTTCGTATCGACCTTGAAGCCGATCACGCCGTTACTGGTGGTCGTCGTGTACGTAATCCCCGCCTGCGGAACAGGACCGGTCGCACCGAAATTACCGCTCACGGAGACACTGGTTCCCGTCGTCCCGGTAAACTCGGTAACTTGAAAAAGCGTGGATTCACCGGCTGTACTCGTGGTCCGGTAGTAAATCTTGCCGTCCTCGCCCCGATAGAAGGATGGGTCAGCGGCACCGTCCCCGTTCACATCTGCCGGAGTATAGTCCTGACCGCCGTCGTCGGCGTAACCACCCCCGCCGCCGCCGCCGCCGCCGCCGGTGTCGATCGGATCATTGGGCGGTCCGCCCCCGCCCCACGGGTCAGACGGGGGTCCACCATCCCCCCAGCCACCGCCGCCACCAGGCCCGGTGACCGTGATGGTCGAATCTGAAAGGCCGCCTGCGACCAAGAGCAGTTCTTCGTTCGTCAGTTCACGGAAGGTATTGTGCATCTGCGTTTCCTTCTGTCGTCCCTGCTAGTGCCGGACAACAGAAGCATTACATACACCCGTATTATAACAAGGATCAGGAAGAGCGCTCTCGTTCGAACGTGTTAAAATCGGGACCGTCTGATAGCTAAGATACTGATAATAACTATAATACCGTAACGTTCTGATGTTTCTCACGGGAATTCGGGTTGTCGCTTGCGATCACGCCACCTTTTGCGATCCGACTCAGGGATGCGAACTAATGTTCCTGCACCTTCCGCCGCGCTTGCACACCGAACCGCTTCATAGTTTGCCGCTTGTCGCGGTTGGAGAAGCGATGTCGTCCACCTTGCAAAGGCTGCACAACGGACCGTTGATACCATTGACCGATGATCTGCTGACCATTGCCGAAACCGGGGTACCCGAAGCGTTGATCGACGAACTGGCCGTGCATGTCTGCCCCTCGAACCGTCGCGATCGCGACAGCGTCCTTCGCAAAACTTACGAGGAAGCTGCGCTCGTGGAACACGTGGTGCCGTTAGTACAACGTTTTGCAGGAGGCCGGTATAATCTTGCATCGCTACTACATGCCGTCAGCGCGCTCGCCTTCGGACAAGTTCAATTCTTCAGGCAGGTGTCCGCGGGCATCATTAGCGATTCACTCGGGCGGCAGATCATGTTCCCGGCGCCCGCCGACAGCTTGAAAATGCTTACGGACCTGGACGCCCCCCTTCGATCGCAACTCCTCTCATCCTATACGCTGGCCGCCGTTCTTGCGATGGTAGGCGTGATACACGCTCATCCGTTTGCCGACGGCAACGGCCGGATCGCCCGCATCCTATTCGCCGCGATCCTGCGGTGGGGTAGTCAAAGGAGTGTGTTCATCCCCGTACTAGCGTTGCAAAGCCTGTCCTACCCCAGCTTCCTAGTCCGGGCGAGGCGCGCGCAATGCCAAGGTGATTGGGCACCGATCGTCAACCATATGGCAAGCGCACTAGAATTCCTGCGTACTAATGCAACGATCTTGACCTCGCTGTCTGCTGAACAGGGTGATTGAAGGTTGCTGTATCTGCCTATCCGCCTGCGAGAAACGGTTATGATTTCTTCCATGCACGGAGAAGCATGCAATATATTACCTGCTTTTTCGCCTGAACAAGCGTCTGCATTGTTAGTGATATTGTTAAATTATGGATAGGCGCTCTCTACCAATCTTCTTGACCGTTTAAGAGTCAAGACGGACCCAGAAATGGTCGTTCCGAGCGCCCTGCCCGCTTCCCAACTCCGGTCGCTCATTCATCTTGGCGTCCGGCGCTTACCAACCGCTCCGCGCGGCTGCCCGGCTAGCCTTATTGGGGATTAGAGGAATGCGGGGCAGTCGGGCTGCAACCCGGCGTTCGCGGGCGGATCGACCGGCGCCCCGCCCTGCATGATGACGATCCGCTCGCCCGGACACCATGGCGCGACCCGGTACATGATCCGCCGGAACAGATCGGAGGCAAGGTGCGCCGCGAGCCACGTCTGCAAATGGGGCAGCGTCAGCGTGTTGAACCATTCGCGATCGACTGCGGCGAACTGCCGGACGAACGGCAGGATCGCCGCGTCGGTGATACCCATGCGTGTCCCGGCAAGCTGGCCCGTCGCGGCCAGTCGCGCGTCGAGTTCTCGCAGGAACAGAAGACCGAGATCGCGATGCCTGGCCGCGTTCGAACCATGGCGATCAGGATATTTGTAGCGGTCTAGTTGGTGCTTGAAGTCGCCGTCGTTGCGGGCGATCAGGGCTGGATCGTCGCGTGCCAGCCAGCCATCTGCGTCGCGGAGCGACAACGCCCACCGCATGACCCCGAGACTTTGGTCGATCACCGCGCCGTCGGTGGTTCGCAGGACCGGCACAGTACCCTTTGGCGAAATCGCGAGCATCGCATTGGGCTTGGCCGAGAGGCGAACCTCGCGAACTTCATGGCGCACGCCACTGACGGCCAGTGCCAGTCGCGCGCGCATCGCATAGGGGCAACGACGAAAGCTGTAGAGAATGGGGTCGGCCATCACCCCCCTATGCTGTGCGAAGATGGCGTTTGAAAGGTTCGTGGGGCATGTCCCGTGTCGCGACGGCGGCTATGCTGCGGGAACAGCGAGAGGACGCCCCATATGATCCGGAGCGGGAATGGCATGGGACGGCACAGCATGAGTCTTGGGATTGGCGCCTTGCTCGGGTCGCTTGCCGCCGCCTGTTCGCCGCTTGGTGCCTTCGACAGACTGGTGCCGAAGGATCGGGGCGGTACGCTGGTCGCCAGCGGGCTGGCTTATGGGTCGGCGCCACGCCAGCGACTGGATGTCTACGCGCCGCGTGGCAGTTGCGGTCAGCTGCGACCGGTCGTGGTGTTCTTCTATGGCGGCAGCTGGAACAGCGGGACGCGCGCTGGCTATGCGTTTGTCGGCCGCGCGCTGGCGGCGCAGGGGTTCGTGACCGTCGTCCCGGACTACCGACTGGTGCCCGAAGTCCGCTATCCGGCGTTCGTCGAGGACGGTGCCGCCGCCGTGCGCTGGGTGAGCGCGAACGCCGGCAACTATTGCGGCGACGGCCAGTCGGTCGTGCTGATGGGCCATTCGGCGGGCGCGTATATCGCTGCGATGCTGGCGGTCGACCCGCGCTGGCTGGGAGAGACGCGGTCGGTGGTGCGAGGGTTCGTCGGACTTGCCGGACCCTATGACTTCGCCCCGTTCGATGTGGATGCGAGCCGTGCGGCCTTCGGACAGGTATCCAACCCCGCGGAGACGCAGCCGGTGACATGGGCCGGAACCGGTGATCCACCTGCGCTCCTGCTATACGGGACCGAGGATACCGTCGTGCGTCCCCGAAACAGCGAAGCGCTGGCTGCCAAGCTACGCGCAGGCGACGTGAACGTGGAGCAACGGGCATATCCCAAACTGGGCCATGTCGGCATCCTGCTCGCGCTTGCCCGCCCGTTCCGCGGTCGCGGGCCGGTCCTGGCGGATGTCGCGGGGTTCATTCGGTCGACGGTGAAGGTGGATGACGCCGATCGCCGCCGAGACAGATGAACGTTCGCGTCTCGTTGGTCGCTTCCCGACTGCCGATAGTCAGTCAGATAGGTTGTTGTTTGTCGCCGTCCTTGTAGTCTGCGCCAGCAGAGACTTCTTCACGAATGCCTGTCTCCGCATGGCGGACGATAGCCTCGCAAATCACATGCGTCGCCAAGATGGCGGTCGCATCGACCGGCCTGCGCTGCCGAACCGCGATCAGAAAGTCGTCGCACATCGCTTCGAAGCCGCGTTGCCGTCCGACCGAAATCCAGTCCGCCCGTCGTTGCATGCATTGCGTACCCTGCGCTTCGACACGCTCAGCAAGGTTCCGCACGCTGTGGCGCATCCCATCGCCGATGACGTCCAGACGCTCCTCGTCGAGTCCGCTGTTCCGATGCATCATGCCGATTGCGGTGAACCCGTCGCCTGCCAGCGTCAGGGTGATGCTGTGCAGCATGTCGTCGACGACATGGGTTTCGATGGTGCGTCGGCAAATTGGCGCAGGGGCAAGCGAAAGCAGCGTATCGACGACATGAATGAAGTCGTCGAAGACGACGCGGCGGGGCAGGTCCGGTTGCTGGTGGCGATGCTTTTCCATGACGATGAGGTTCGCATCGACGGCGCGCAAGGCGACATAGTCCGGCGCGAACCGCCGATTGAAGCCGAGGACGAGCGGTGTGGCCCGCGCCGCCGCGAGGGTAACGAGCCCTTCTGCTTCAGAGAGAGTATCCGCAAGCGGTTTGTCGACGAAGGTCGGGATACCCCGGTCGATCAACAGCCTGACCAGTTCGCCATGCGCGGGCGTGGCCGCGTGGACGAAGGCGGCATCGAACGACGTCGCCGAAAGCGCGTCGGCCACACTGGCGTGCCGATTGACGATGCGGAACTCGCGACTGACTTCGTCGAGAACGACTTTATTCCTGGTCGTGAGATGGATATCGAGATCGCCGCGCCGCGACAGCACCGGAAGATACGCCTTGCGGGCAATGTCGCCCAGCCCGATCATGAGTATGCGCATATCCATATTTTCCGGTTCACTACGATCGCCATCTGCGTCGGCTAAGGCTACGCACGCCATTGCGTTCCCTGCAATCAGTCGTCAGGGCGACCCAGAAACGGTTATTATGGACGCCCTGCCCGCTTCCCAGCTTCTGCCATTCGTTCATATCCCAATTATACGGGGCATGCACAGCTGGGCTGGTCGACTGGGTGTCAGGCGTTGGTGGTAAGCCGCCGTTGACGAAGCGGTGCTGAAACGTAGGCTAGCGGGATGAGAGTGTTCCTAATTGCTGCGCTCCTGCCTCTCGTCGGTGGATGTTCAGACGCTTGCACAAACACCGTGGTGACGAGCGCCGTCGCTCCAGATGGGCGACACAGCGCGGCTTTGTTCCAGCGTGACTGCGGAGCAACCACGGGTTTCTCGACCCAGATATCCCTAGTTGCTCCCGGCGAAGATCCCTCTGGCGCTGGCAATGTGTTTCGTGCTGACGATGATCATGGGGCAGCGGTAGCGGGAACGTGGGGCGGCCCATGGGCTGAGATGAAGTGGTTGGCGGCAGACCATCTCCTCATCAGATATGCTACCAAATCGCGCGTTTTTAACAGAGCCGACCACGTTGACGGCATACGCCTAACCTACCAGGCGGTGCCGCACTGACCGTCCGCTATCTGGGCTAGAGCAGCCGCCCTGCCCTATCTCTGAGAGCGACCTACTTCGTTCGTAAGTTCGTGCTTTCGACTACACCCCGCCCCCTCTCCCCGCACTCCGACCCAGAAACAGTCGCTCAGCAGCCTTAGTGCCCCGCTCGAAAGCGGACTCTTGTTCAGCTTGCTGCTCAGGCCCAAGTGGCGAAAAGCTGCCCAGCCTTGTGGATGTAACTCCAAGCCCCGGACTGGCTGATCAGCGCGCCGCCTATGCGACGGGAACGGGGCTCGCATCCTTGACCTGGCGGATGACGACCAGCGTCTTGAAGCTGCGCACGCGATCGTCCGCGGCGAACAATTCGCGTACCAGTTCGTCGTAGCTCTCCATGTCGCGCGCCAGCATGCGGACGACGAAGTCGTGATCGCCGGTGACGTTCCATGCCTCGATCACTTCGGGAACGTTCTTCAGCATCCGCATCATCTCGTCGACCGTGCGCGCGTTCTCGCGTTCCATCGTGACCAGCACGAGCATCGACAGCGGCCAACCGAGAGTGCGAGGGTGGACGACCGCCACCTCCCGGTTGATCGCGCCGGTGTCACGCAGGCGCCGTATGCGTCGATAGCAGGCCGGCGCGGACAGCCCGATCTCGTCGGCGAGGACGGGAATGGGTGTCTGCGCGTCGACCTGCAGGCGTTCCAGCAGCTTCCGGTCGAACGCGTCGAGGGCGATAGCCTTGCTCATCGTGAGTCGTGTAGTCGATAAACTTTATCGGTTCAGCGCCAAATCGAACCACGCCGATCTCGTTCGGCCAGTACTTTCTCGGCAGTATCCCATTCCGAGAACAACCATGACCCCTTCCCTTCGCACGCCGCATACTTCCTCGACCACCGACTATCCGGCGCTCGGCGCACTCGTCCTGTCCCTCGTGTCCGTCACCTGTGGCGCGTCGTTCGCCAAGCGCCTATTTCCGATCGTCGGTGCCGACGGCGCGACCGCGATCCGCCTGATCGTCGGTGCGCTGGTCCTGTCGATCATCCTGCGGCCGTGGCGCCTGCGCCTCAACGCCGGCTGGCGACCGCTGGTCGGCTACGGCGTCGTGCTTGGGGCGATGAACCTCAGCTTCTACAACGCGCTCACATACATTCCGCTCGGTGTCGCCATCGCGATTGAGTTCACCGGCCCACTCGCGGTCGCCGTTTTCACCTCGCGACGTCGGATCGACTTCGTCTGGATCGGCTTGGCCGTGGCCGGCCTGACACTGCTGCTGCCCCTGTGGAGCGGTTCGGCTTCGCTGGACTGGCGCGGGATCATGCTGGCGCTGTTCGCCGGTGCGTGCTGGGCTCTGTACATTCTGATCGGCAAGCGCGCGAGCGAGGCGCACGGCCCGGCCGCAGCCGCTGGTGGCATGATCGTCGCAGCTCTGGTCGCGGCGCCGGTCGGCATCGCGGAAGCCGGTACCGCTTTGCTCCGTCCGGAGGTGCTCGCCCTGGGGCTCGTCGTCGGCATCCTGTCGAGCGCCATCCCCTATGGCATGGAGATGATCGCGCTCCGGCGGCTGCCGTCGAATACGTTCGGCACGCTGATGAGCGCCGAACCGGCGGTCGGTGCGCTGATGGGCCTGACGCTGCTCGGCGAGGTGCTGAGCACCGGACAGTGGCTGGCGATCGGGCTGATCGTATGCTCCTCAATCGGCGCGGCGATGACCGCCCGTCGCGGCACCGTTCCGCTCCAGATCTGACCAGCGTTGCTGGCGGACAGCGGCTAGCCGGGCACCGGCTGACGCGACAGGACGACCGCTAACGTCGCAACCGCAGGTGGTGCCCGACGTTCATCGGACAACGGAGATCACCGATGCTCGTCCTCGTATTTGCCCTTGCCGCCTCCAGCCCGCTCGATCGCTGCCTAAACGCAGGCGAGGCGGCGAAGGGGGTGACATCCGCGATGTCGGCCTGTTTCGTCGCAGACTACAAACGGGCAGATGCTCAACTGAACGCGACGTATACCAGGACAATGAGGCGCCTTCCTACTGCCCGTCGGGTCACCCTCCGGACGTCGCAACGAGCGTGGATCCGGGAGCGTGATGCGGCCTGTCCGCTTGACGATCGCGACGGTGCCGGCACGATCGAGACGTTGAACCATCCTGCCTGTTTGACGAAGCAGACCACCCGCCGGATCGGTTGGCTAATGCGCTATCGCTGACATCGTCGACGCTTCCCCGATGGCCAGCTCCGACGACCCAAATTCGGACGTCCAGACCTCCCTGCTCGGTTCCCAGCTTCTGCCATTCGTTCATCGTAGCCAATGCCGCCGATCGAAACCTGCGAGAAGGCTAAGGCAAGATTGGTGCAGGGAGTTTATGTTGAGGAAACGAGCCTTGCTGAATGCAGGCAGCCGCCACTTCAGCCATCGGACGGTCATGCAATTTGCGCTGGATCCTCGTCCAACGTGGCGACCCCCATCAGGGGATGCATCACGAAGGTCCATCCATCGCCGCCGACAATCATGAGCCGCAGTGATTGACGATCCGCAGTGCCTAGCAGGGATGCCGCGCCCGCCGAAGCCGCCAAGGTCACGTTCGTACCATCCTGCCGGATGCCGGTTGCCCAGCCACGCCGTCCGTCCCGTATCTCCTGCGCCAGACGTTCGAGTGCGGTCTCGAGCGCGATCCGCGCACGCGCGCCTGTCACCCATGCATAGCCGGCGGGTTCTGGCGCGGCCATGATACGCGGACTGGCGACCGGACGCGGCCTGTTCTTCGGGGAAGAAGCCGTCTTCGGTTGTTCCAGGGGACGTACGCCCTCCATCCGCATCATCCGTGCAAAATCGTCCATGCTCTTCCCTTCAATTTCAGATTTCGGAGCGCCCGGATCGTGCGGCAGGTTCCGGGTCGGTCTCTAGTCCTAGGTGGATGAAGAAATAGGGGTCACGTCACCGCTCGGTGGCGAGCTTCGCCCCCGCGAGATGGCGACCCGCATCCGCGAACTGGAGCGTCAGCTCGGCCGCAAGACGCCGGAGGTCGAGATACCGAAGGAGGCGCTGGAGCGCTCGCGCTCCGGAAAAAGCGAGCTTGCTCATGCACTCGCCGCTGCACTGCGCTCAAGCGTCCACATTCCATTTCATGTTGCGGCCCGCGTAGTCAGCATCCGAACTGTCGCCATCGGCAGGAACAGCCGCAAGCGGTTCGATTGCAGCGGCTGAAAGCCGTAGCTGGTGTAGAGTGCCAAGCGCTTCGCCACCTTCTCCGGATCGCCGCAATCGAGCACGTCGAGCATGACAACAGCAATCCCCAGCACCTCGGCTGCCTTGGTCAAGCGCGTCAGACAATCCACCAGCAGATCACCACCATACCCCTGCCCCTGGAAGCGGCTGTCGACCCCGATCATCGAAATATAGGCCGCCGGGATGCTACCATGAGCAGGCCGGTTGCGCGCGAAACGTCCGGGCAGTTCGGTATAGTCGATGGCGTGGGCATTGGTGGCATAGAAGCCGATCAGCTTGCCCTCGGGGCTGACCATCACGAACGTGCGGACGGTATCGGCCTTGGCAAGCTTGTTGGCGGTTCGACGAAAAAAATTGTCGACCTGCGATATGCCGCAAGAGAAAGCGGCTCGATCATGCCTGGCAGGATCGAGCGGTTCGATACCACATGGCTTGGCGTTCTCGTCCGCCGTCACCTGGTGACGATCGTCTCGCGATGCCGGGCGAACGCCGAGCGCAACCGATCGGTAGGAGCAGGCGGCGTATCGAGTGCTGCGAAGAACCGCGCATGATCGACCGGCTGCAAAGCGGTACGCTCATGCGCTGCGATTGTCTCCATCGCCGAGCGATAGGCGGCGTTCATCGTGAAGACGGAATCGTCCACACCGGAGAGCGCCGCTGCCTGCTGGATCGCCTGCTTGATGCGCGGCTTGGTACGGAAATTCATCCGCTCGCTGCTGCGCTCATCAATCGCGCCGACCTCATCCTGAAAGCCGAGCATGGAACACCTCATTCAACCTGAAATATTATGTACGTCTGATCGACGTACATTTCAACAGCGGGTTGAAATTGATTCCTTTGGCTGCTCGGTTACAGGTGCCACAGCCGGTTGATGGCAGCGCCATTCAAAGGTTCACAGCGTCAGGCGCAGCCCGGCCGCATAATAGCCGTCGCCGACATTGCCCTTCAGCTGGATCCGGGGTGCAACCGGGAAGGCAATGGTACCATAGGGTACGATCTCGTCGCTGATGCGGGCACCGATGCCGAGCGTGGCAACCAACGGCACCGAATAGGTGGCCTCGACACGACCATAAGCACGCAGCCGAGTATTGTTGCACAGTTCCTTGTCAGCGTAGCGGCCGTTGGTGTTGTCGCGGCAAGCTTGGGATCCGCCGTTATCGTCAAGATAGTAGCGACCATTGTCCTGCGCGTAGATCAGCGCGCCAACTGCCGGGGTCACCTTCAGTCCGGGCAGGATTGCGAGGTCGTAACCAACGCCGAGTTCCCCGCCCCAGCGTTCATCTGCCCGCGCGCCATTGGCTTCCAGCACGATTTGCGCCTGCGCGGGCATCGCGCAGCCGGCCATGATCGCGCCGAGCGCGATTCCGATTACCTTGTTCAATTCAATCCCCCTACGGCGTCCGCGTTCAGACGCCTACTGGCTGATAAAAACCGAGGGCTCTGCGATCAAGCTGTTGAAACATGGTCCATCGCGCTGGCGGTAGTACGATGCCCCTTCGCTAACCGAATGCTGTAGAATGGTTCATACAAGGTGGCCACTGATCATCGGTTGCCAGGTGCCAGAAAATGCGGATACGGGCACGATCGTAGGGGCGGTGCCGCCGTTCCTTTCGTTTCAACCGACAACAACGCACGAGCGACGTCCCAATGCAGATCATCGTCCGCGACAACAATGTCGATCAGGCACTCCGCGCGCTTAAGAAGAAGCTGCAGCGTGAAGGCGTCTACCGCGAGATGAAGCTGCGCAAGCATTATGAGAAGCCCTCGGAGAAGCGCGCTCGCGAGCGTGCCGCCGCCGTCAGCCGTGCGCGTAAGGCCGACCGCAAGCGCGCTGAACGCGATCGCTGATCGCACGTTTCGACCATACAGATGATTCCGATCGGCACCCGTATCGACGAGACTGGCACGCTGGTGCGCGATGGTGCTGCCTTCTACCTGCGCCGTGACGCCGGGGGCCGCTACCAGCTCGAACTGCACCGCACGCCGATCGATGAGGTTGAGAAACGGTTCCGGCTGACCGGTACGCTGGTTGCCCCCGGCATCGTTCATGCTGACAGCCTCTCACCGATCTGACCGAGCGCCAGTACCGGGCGACAACCGTTCATCGCGGCAACGATTCAGGTCGACTCATCTTGATTGATCCAGTGAATTGTCAACGGCACGCTTCGCCTCATGGAACAGCGGATCGTACATGCCTGCGGCCACGAGCAGGTTCACGTCATCTACGGCTTTGATGCACAGGTGGCACGCAAGGCGCGCTGGCTGCGCACCACCCAATGCCGTACCTGCTTCATCGCCGACAAACAGGCCGAACAAGCGAAAGAAGCTGCCGGGAACGAAGCGGCCATTGCCCATCTCGATTTGCCCGAACTGGCCGGCACTGAGCGGCAGATCGCTTGGGCTACCACCGTCCGTGCCAGTCGGCTTGCCGCGCTGAGGCTTGATCCGGTCACGACCGCCGACGCCGACTGCGCAGCATGTCTGCAGATCAGCGATGCCAAATGGTGGATCGACCACCGCACCCTGCCCGCTGACGAGTTCGTTGCCAAAGCACAGGCATCCTGCACTACTCCGGATGCGTCATCAATGATGTCTGATCGGGTCCAAGCCGCATGAAGGAGTAGCATCGGCTGCTACGCCGGTGCGCCACGACCTGACGTACCAGCAGGACACCGCGGCAGGCATCAACTGGGACAGCCGAATGACAGGGGATCTCGCTTGACAGGCACACGCTCGTAGCGCGACCAGCACCGCATGAATTTTACCAAGCTGAAGGTCGAACCAAAGGGCACTGATATCGTGCTCGCCATCGCGGCGATGCTGCTACCCCTTACCTCCGCCTGCTCGGTCGAAACGACAGCACCGGCGGTTCGCACCTGTACCAGCTTCTACGCGGCTAGTGCCGCTCCAGTGCTGGTCAACCGCAAGCTCACCGCCGACACACGACCGCTCTGCTTCCGCGCCTTTGCCCTTCTGCACTCCGGCGCCACCCGCACCCCGCTCTATGTCGCGGAGCACCTCACTCGCGCGTCAGTCAAGGCAGCGCAGGCGCTCAACACGCGCGACAACCGCTTTCATCCCGAGCCCGAATTATCCGAGACTGAACGAGCCGAACTCGTTGACTACCGCGGGTCCGGGTTCGACCGCGGTCACATGGCGCCGTCCGGCGACATGGGCGATCCGCAGGATGATTATGAGAGCTTCAGCCTCGCCAACATGGTGCCGCAGAATGGTCCGCTGAACCGCAATGGCTGGGCGGATCTTGAGGGCTATGTCCGCGACCTCACCACGAAGCTGGGTGAGACTTATGTTGTGACCGGTCCTGCCTTCATTGGTGGCAGCTTGAAGCGACTGAACGGCCGTGTGCTGGTGCCCAGTCACGTCTGGAAGGCGATCTATGTCCCGGGCCAGGGGGCCGGTGCCTGGATTGTCAGTAATGACCGGAGCGCGGAGTGGGAAGTCGTGTCGATCTCGACCCTGGCCGCCCGTACCGGCATCGATCCTTTCCCCCAGCTCGATGCCGCAGCCAAGGCCAAGGTTCCTGCGTTCCCTGTCTTCGATTGACCGACCCTCAAAGGAGCTAGCTGATGATCAAGCCGTTCGCTGACGATGACGCCGCAGCCTCGATCGGGGACCTTTCCATCGAGAATGGTACCAGCAGGATCGCGATCTCGGGCTCGGTCGAGATCACGCGGGATAAGGCGGGGCTCGAGCGCGCCCGTGCGCTGAAGCAACTGGCCGACGAGCTGGTAGCGACGTTGGAGGCAGAACCTGCGCCTGAGCAGGTCGCACCTACGCAGACGGCATCAGTTGACGAGGTCGCCAACCCGTTCGCCTGAGCTATGCTGCTACCGCATAGGCCCAGCGGACGACCATGGCGATGGCTGACCACAGGCCTTGTGCGTAGCTGACCAACACTATGCTGCCAATCGCTGCGACCTCAATCTCCAGGACGCTCGGCCAGCGCAGCCAAGGCCGCGATCGCACCTACGGCTACTCGCAGCCGACCCCGTCATTGTCGCGGTCGAGCTTCCGGCTGTAGCCGGGGGACCCTCGCATCACCGGCGCTGCGCCTGCAGCCCGGGCAGCTGCGCAGTTTGCATAGTAGACGCTTCCGCCCGAGTTCGCAGAAGAGCCACTTGGAGACCGCCTTGCAGGCGTACGCCGGGTTGCCGTACGCTTGGCCTTGGCACCTTGCGCAAACGGATTGTCGGTCGCCTGAACGGACGGCGTCGCCACCGGCGCAGCCGCCAGCAGCATGGACAAGAGCAGCATTCAAATCTCCCGGATTTCTCATCGGCAGTCTGATGCAATCACAGTGAGCCGTCCAGCGTTGCCATGCCGTTCCAGGAAGATGGTGAGAAGCATCTACCCGGACTACCCAATGGGGGCTGCTAAAATCGGCGATGCTCGCACATCAGATATGCGGCGAAGTGCAAGCCTCACCTCGTCGCAAATTTGGGAATGCGAGGGTGGACAGAGAGCGGCTTGCATCGGTATCGGCGCTCAATGCCGATTTCGACGACGATCATGAACTCGACCACCGGTCAGCCAATCCAGAAGCACATTTTTGGGCGGATGCCCAAGCCGTGGGATTCGTTCACGCTGCAGACCGGCGAACAGGTAAAGGCGGACCGCGTCGATATCGGCAAGCCCGCCCCTGGAAAGTCGATCACGCCGATTTCGGTATGGGTCACACCTAAGGGCTGACGCCGACGCCCCGACTGTAGGTTGCAGCAGCATTAAGACAGTCCGCTTTCCCCAAGATCACACAGATGCTCGCCCTTGGTCAGGGCATCTGGGTGATGGCAGAGCGGCCCGATTGCCGCACCAGCGACGTTGCTGCGCTGCGCGAGGGGATCGAAGCAGGATAGGACCCAGTTCCCGCCGTTCAGCCTCACCACTTCGCTATGCAGAACCAAACATTCGTTCAGCAGCCGGCGAACCTAAAGCATAGCAAGCGGCACGGGACCGCTCGGCAGTGGAAACATGGCGTGGAGCCGAGCCACAGTCTCGCGCGACAGCGCGAGGTCGGCGGCAGTGCGATTCTCCCGTACATGCTCGACAGTACCGGCTTTGGGAATCGCGATCACGCCGTCGCGCGCCAGCAGCCAGGCGAGCACGACCTGTGCGGGCGTAACGCCAAGTTCGCCCGCCAGTTCGCCCAGTCCTTCGTCCGTGACGAGCCGGCCCTGTTCGACCGGGCTATACGCCATTACCGGCATCCCCTGCGCTGCCAGCCAGGGTAGCAGATCGTGTTCGGGGCCGCGGCGTGTCAGGTTGTAGAGGATCTGGTCGGTCGCGCATGCCTGCCCGCCCGCCGCTACGAGTTCTTCCATGTCGTCGGTATCGAGATTGCTGACGCCCCAGCGCAGGATCTTGCCGGCGTTCACCAGCCGCTCCATCGCCTCCACCGTCTCGCCGAGCGGAACCGTACCGCGCCAGTGGAGGAGATACAGGTCGAGCCGATCGGTGCCGAGCCGTTCCAGACTGGCCTCGCACGCATGGTGCAGTCGGCTGCGAGAGGCGTTCTGGGGATAGGCCTTGCTGACCAGGAAAACGTCGTCGCGACGGCCAGCCACCGCCTCGCCGACCAACCGCTCGGACTCGCCATCCGCATACATCTCCGCGGTGTCGATCAGAGTCATGCCGAGGTCGATGCCGGCCCGCAGCGCCGCGATCTCGTCGCCCCGGCGCTGCGGGTCCTCGGCCATCATCCAGGTGCCCTGACCCAAGGCGGGCACATCGGTGCCATCAGGCAATCGAACGATTTTCATCGACGGCTAACGCGCGATGCATGGACCCGGTGCCTTGCCAAACGTTATGCCCCCCGACCCCGGCCCCTGTCGGCGGCACCGGAGAACGATCATGGGCACGACGCTGACCGCCACCTTCGAGACGCGGCGCGAGGCCGAGATGACGGTCGAGCGCTTGGTGCAGGAGCACGGCATCGAGCGAACGGATGTTTTCATCGCTGCAGAGGGCGAAGAAAACAGCGCAGGCGAGGAACTGGCGGGTTCCGACGCGGAGGCGGGCGAGCCCAGTCCAGAGCCGCGGGACGACGCACCGCTGGACGGAGCCGTCAGCGTATCGGTCGACATCGAGGACGACGCGAAGGCCGCCAAGGTCCGCGAAGCCTTCGCCGAGTTCCACGCCGACGACGTGACTGAGGCCTGAGATGGCGGGCAACGCCCCTGCGCCGACGGACGAGCACTGGATGCGCCGCGCGATCGAGGTCGCACGATCCCGGGGCTCCGATCCGTCAACATCCCCGCTAGGCTGCGTGATCGTGCTCGACGGGCGCGAAATCGCGGCTGAGCGCAACCAGACCCAAGAATTGCCGGACGCCACCGCGCACGCCGAGATGATGGCGATCCGCCGGGCGTGCGAGGGTACGGGCGAGATGGAACTGCGGGGTGCGACGCTCTACTCGACGCTCCAGCCGTGCGGCATGTGCACCATGGCCTCGATCTGGTCCAAGGTCGGGCGCGTCGTCTACGGCGCGGGGCGCGACGACGTGCATCCGATGTATTTCGAGGCACGGCACGTCGACACGCTGTCGTTCATCGCTGACGCCTACCGCGGCGACATCACGATCGAGGGCGGTTGTCTTCGCGCTGAATGCGCGACGCTCTACTACCCGCCGGACGCCGATCTGCCGCGTGACGAGCAGGCGAACCTATGAGCGGGCCCGACAGCATTGACGTTAACGTCGCCACTGCGGAGGAGATCGACGCGCTCCCCGCGCTCAAGGGGCACGGCTTCGAGATCGTCCGCTACCGCGAAGAGCGCGGCCATTTCGACGCGCTGCGACAACTGGAGGAGGTGCCCGGCCTCGCAGGCAAGGTTGCAGGACTGGACGGGATGGTGCGCTTCGGCTGACATCAGGCCCGCCAGGTGACTGCCACTAGTGTTACGACCCAGATGCGGTCATTCAAAGCCCCCCGCCCTCCTCCCAGCTTCTGCCATTCGTTCATCGAGTTCTGGCGGACGGCCTCTTCGTTTAGGAAGAAGCGAGCGGGGAATTTCATCAATCTGATCGAGCGCCTGCGCGGGGTGTAACCGTTCGTCGTGAGAACGATTCAGGCCGACTCATCTCAATTGATCGAATGGATTGCTAACGGCACGCTATCCGACATCGAACAGCGGATCGTACATGCCTGCGGCCACGAGCAGGTTCACGTCATCTACGGCTTCGATGCGCAGGTTGCACGCAAGGCGCGATGGCTGCGCTCCACCCAATGTCGCACCTGCTTCATCGCCGACAAACAGGCTGAACAGGCGAAAGAGGCTGCACGGAACGAAGCAGCCATTGCCCATCTCGACTTGCCCGAACTGGCCGGTAGCGGGCGGCAAATCGAATGGGCGACCACCATCCGCGCCAGTCGGCTTGCCGCGCTGACACTCGATCCGTTCAGAACGGCCGACGCCGACTGCGCACTATGCTTGCAGATCAGCGATGCCAAATGGTGGATCGACCACCGCGCCCTGCCTGCTGGCGAGTTCATCGACAAAGCACGTGCAGCCTGCACCACTGTAGACGTGATGCCGACCATGTCAGATCGGGTACAATCCGCATGACGACGGAGCATCGGCTGCTACGCCGGTG
This sequence comes from Sphingomonas sp. Leaf4, assembly GCF_920939515.1. Classification (NCBI taxonomy): domain Bacteria; kingdom Pseudomonadati; phylum Pseudomonadota; class Alphaproteobacteria; order Sphingomonadales; family Sphingomonadaceae; genus Sphingomonas; species Sphingomonas sp. Leaf4. The sequence continues at coordinate 29,774 of NZ_CAKLBB010000015.1, forward strand.
CGCCACAATCTGGCGTAGCAACACGAGACTGCGGCGGACACCGATTAGCTGACCAGCACTATGCCGCCGATCACTGCGACCGCTATCTCCAGAACGGTCGACCGGCGCAACCAAGGCTGCAATCGCATCCGCGGCTAGCCGACCCCCCTCTAACTTCTAAACGCACGATGTCGCATAGCTTAATGCAAGCCTCTCGCAAATACGACATTGCTAATGCGACTCTATCGCATTATCCCCGGTGGAAAGGGGAATGATGATGATCGACTTCGCAACCGGCATAGCGTCGACAATAGCCATAGCGATCGCTACCGGCGCGTCTGCTCAAACCCGTAACGAACTTGATTCGACAAATGACGAGATTGTCGTTGTTGCTACTGCGCAATCGCGAGCCAGTTCGTCGACCAAGACCGATACGCCGGTGGTGGAATCGCCTCAGTCGATCTCGATCGTGAGCCGCGAGGAACTCGACCTGCGGGCTTCTCCCACGATCGCCGACGCGCTGAGCTACACGGCGGGCGTCTATATCGAACCCTATGGAGCTGATAACCGCACCGATGAAGTGGTCGTGCGGGGCTTTGGTGCGGGCGGTTTCTCGTCGAACAACAATTTCGTCGATGGCCTGCGCCTGCCTTCCGGCGGCCAATGGACCCGCCCCGGTTTCGACCCGTTCGCCCTCCAGCAGATTGAGGTGCTGAAGGGGCCGTCGGGTGCGCTCTACGGCCAGACGGCCCCGGGCGGTGTCGTCAACATCGTTTCCAAACGCCCCAGCTTCACTCCGCACGGCGAGGTGCTGTTGCAAGGCGTCGGCTATAACGATCTTGGCCGGTGGAGCTATCAGGGTGCCGGCGACGTCGGCGGCCCGCTGACCGATACGATTGCCGCCCGGGTCGTGGGGCTTGCTCGCTATGGAGAGACGTCGGTCAGGGATACGACGAATGCCCGCCAGTATCTGTCTGCGGCGGTCACGTGGCAGGCGACGCCACAAACCAGTTGGACGCTGCTCGGCCAATATCAACGCGACGAAGGCAATTCGACCTTCCAGTTCCTACCGAGCGTCGGCGCGCTGACGCCGATCAATGACAGTTACATTGCGAACGACGACAATTTGGGCGAGCGCGACTGGAACCGGTTCGACCGTAACCAGTATCTGGTCGCCAGCTTCTTCGAACATCACTTCGGCGATCGCTTCATGATCCGCAACAACACGCGCTATGCGCGACTGGAGACGCTGTATCGCGGCGTCCTGTTGTCCGGGGGCACACTCGCAACGTGCCCCGCGACGATCGCTGGATGCATTCCCGGCCGGACTGTGCAACGCCGCGCGGTACAGGGCATCGGCGACAGCGATGGCTTCGCCACCGACACACAGGTGGAGGCGAGGCTGACCACCGGCGCCGTAGAACATGTGCTGCTCGCCGGGTTCGATTATTTCCACACCGAATGGCAGCATGACCGCGATGGCGTGGCGGCGGCGCGGGTGCTGCCGATCCTCGACGTGCTGAACCCGGTGTCACGCGGTGCCGTCGGCTACGCGACCAGCCTCAGCCCCGTCGGCTATTTGCAGAGCGTGACGAAACAGCGTGGCTTCTATGCGCAGGATCAGATCGAGGCCGGACGACTGCGCGTCACTGCTGGCGTGCGGCACGACAAGGCAGAAGACGTTAGCATCAACCGCACGAACCCGGCGGCGATCGGCCGCTACCGCATCGATTCCGATGCCTTCACCTGGCGCGCCGGCGCGGTCTATCTGTTTGACAATGGTTTGGCCCCCTATGCGAGCTATGCGGAAAGCTTTCAGCCGCAGGTCAGCGACCCCGCCTCCGCACTGAACGCGGTACCCTTCGTGCCGACGACCGGTCAGCAGATCGAGGCCGGGCTGCGCTTCCAGCGCGGCCGCAGCATCTATGTGACGCTGGGCGGCTATCAGATCACGCAGCAGAACATCACCACACCAGATCCGGGCGGCGCGCTGTGCGGGCTGGCGGTGTGTCTGGTCCAGACCGGCGAGGGGCGCGTCCGCGGTGTCGAGCTGGAAGGCAAGGCCAGCCTGCCGTGGGGCACCGCCATCATCCTGACCGGTACGCGATCGGATGCGGAAATCACCAAGTCGAACGCGACGTTGCCGCCGCTTGTGACCGGCGGGCCACGCCGTTCGCAGGTAGGGTTGACGCTACCGCAGGTTCCCGAATGGCTCGCGTCGGCGTTCGTCGATCATCGATTTCAAAACGGCGCGCTTGCAGGGCTCGGACTGGGCGGTGGTGTACGCTATACCGGGAAGAGTTGGGGCGACACCAACAACACGCTGCGCATCCCCGACTACACCCTGTTCGATCTGTTCGTCCGCTACGACCTTGGCAAGGCGAACCCGGCGCTGCGAGGGATGCTGGTGTCACTCAACGCACGCAATCTGTCAGACGAACGCTTCGTCGCGACCTGCAATAGTGTCGCCGCCTGCTATTACGGACAGGGCCGCAGCCTAACCGCGCGCGTGCAGTTCCGATGGTGACGATCGCCGGCGCTTCGCCCTTCCGCACGACTGCGACGATCGTCCTGCGGATTGGCGCGGCACTGCCCGGCAACTATGCTGCGATCGATGCGACGGGTTCGCTGCTGGCGATTCTGCTCGCGGCGGCAGGCATGGCGCGGTCGGACGCGGTCGTGCTGGCGTCGATCGTCGCGATCCTCGCCTTTCTAGTCGTGCTGCTCTGGGCGTTCCACACGCCGCGCCTGCTGCGCTTCTGGGTCGGGCTGCTCATTGTTACCGGCATCGCCACCGCGCTATGCCGCGTGCTCGCACCCGTTCTGCCATGAGCGAACGGTTCCGCCAGTCGATGCACTGGCTGCACACATGGGCCGGCCTTGTGCTCGGTGCGCTGCTGTTCGCCATCTTCTGGATGGGGACGCTTGCGGTGTTCGATCGGGAGATCGACCGCTGGATGATGCCGAAGACCCGCGTCGCCATGGCCGAGACCGTGTCGCTCGACGCGATTGCGCGCACGATGCACCCTCTGGCAGTCGCGGCCGAAGCGCGACGCTGGGCCATCCAGATGCCGAGCGAGCGGCAACCAACGGCGCGTGCCTATTTTGATACCAAAACCGAGCGAAAGGTGCTGCATCTCGATCCCGCGACCGGTCGCGTCCTTGCAGAGGAACGGACGTTGGGCGCGACAGGCTTCTTCTATCCCTTCCACTTCAGCCTGTTCATACACCACTGGGATCTGGGGGAATGGCTGGCCGGGTTGGCCGCGCTGACGATGATGACGATGTGTGTGTCGGGCGTGGTAATCCATCGCAGAATCTTCGCCGACTTCTTTACGCTACGCATCGTCCGCAAGCCGCAGCGGACTACGCTAGACCTGCATAACGTCACCGGCGTGCTGGGACTGCCGTTCAATTTCCTGATCGCCTTTACCGGGCTGGTTATCTTCATGTCCGTGTACCTGCCCGGCATCCGCACGGTGCTGTACCCAGACGGACCAGCAGCCTTCGCAGTCGAAGCGTATGGGACGCCCCGCGGCGCCCCTACCGGCGAGAAGGCGGACTTGGCGTCGCTTGATGCAATGGTCGCCGAAGCGCAGCGGCGCTGGGGCGGCGGTACCCCCGCCACAATCCTTGTCTTCAATCCGGGCGACAAAGCAGCGTCGGTTTTCGTCAATCAGGACACGTCGTCCCGCGTGACGATGGATGCGAATACGGTCGTCTGCGACGGCTCTACCGGTCGCGTCGTGGCCGGACCGCACCGCTACAGCCCGGCCATGCGAACCTTCGGCTATCTGTCGGGCATGCATTACGCATGGTTTCGCCATGCGGCGCTGCGTTGGCTGTATTTCCTCAGCGGCCTTGCCGGTTGCGTCCTGATCGCGACCGGCTTTCTGTTCTGGGTCCAGTCACGCGCCAAGCGGCACGAGCGGCACGGCGTGCGTGGTATGGCGCTGATCCGCGGGCTGTCAGTGGGTGCGACGGCCGGTATCATCTTCGCCTCACTGATGTTCTTGGTTGCCAACCGGGTCTTGCCCGATCAGCCGTTCGTCGTCGGCGTGCCCCGGCAATGGCTCGAAGTCCGCATCTTTTTCGCGGCCTGGCTCCTGGGCTTCGTCCACGCGTGGTTGCGCCCGCGTACCGCTTGGCGGGATCAAACGCTGGCAATCGCTATCGGTGGCGTCGTAGCCGTGGCACTGAACGCAATCACGACCGCCGATGCCCTGCCGGTCAGTCTATTTTCGAGCCAATGGAGCGTCGCGTGGGTCGATCTGGTTCTGCTGCTGACGGCAGGGATCTGTTTCGGCGCGGCACAAAAATTGTCGCGGACAGGCGGCGCACAAAAGGTCGGGGGGGTTCGGTAATGATCTTAACGGCCTGGCTGCTCGCCTTCCTCGGCGTCGCCACGATCGCGATGTCCAATCAAGCCTCGTCCCGTATCGTTACCGGCCTCGCCGCCCCCACAACGCGTCGGCGCCGGAGCACATTGTGGGGATCAGCGGCACTGCTGTTGTCCTTCGCCGTAACGATCGCAGGCGACGGACCGGGGCTTGGCCTGCTGCTTGGACCCCTGCTGATCGCATCCGCGACAGCGGCAGTGATCGTCTTGCTGACGATTTCGCCCAGGTATCTCCGCCCGATCGCACGACTACTCGATCGGTAGGAGGCATCATTGACCCTATCGTATACGACCCACAACACGACATTCAGCGGTCATTTCGCGCTTCCCAACTTAGGACATCCATTCATGTTCGCCCGACGCCTCGACCAGCGATGGCGGAAATGGCGAGAAGTGGGACATTTCCGCCGTCCCTGACAAAGGTGGCAAACAGCAGCTTCCAGCCGTAGCAGACCTTCAAACGCTCACCGGTCTCGTAGCTCCGAACGAAAATGGCTTACCGTTACCTCCATTCCGCTTTCGGGTGCCGATCACGGCAGAGCTGACCTTTCATCGCTGCCCTCAGCGCCGATCGAATTCCTGTCCAACGGCCGAGCGCAGCAGTTCGACCAGCTCGACGCGGTTCGATGAAGCAGATGCGGACCGGAGAAGATGATCGTAATTGACGAGAAGGGCTGCGTTCCGTCGCGGGTTCAGCAGCAGAACGTCCGACCACATATCCCCGTTGCTCTCGACGGTCCGCGCATAGCGCAGAAGCCAATACATCAGGACTTGGCGAAAATCGGCCGCGCCGAAGTTGCGCGCCGTATGTTTGACCTCGATAAGCGTCGAGCCGATCGTGAAATCCCCGTTGCCGGACGCCACCCAGCCCAAGCCGGGGATAAGAGGCGCATGCTCCAAAATGGCTGAAGGTCGTTGTGCCTGAACGCTGTGCAGCATCGCCACGAGATTGCGAACGGCATGATCGGCAACCAGGATGTCGCCCGGCTCGAGTCCCCCCGGGATGCGGGCGTCGAAATGGCGCTGCTGCCGTTTCGATGCGATCGCCAGGCACGCTTCCCACGACGCCACCTCGCCGCGCAGCTCGCTTTCAGCTCGCGCCATCGAAAGTTCGAACATCATCGCCTTTTGCAGGCGGCTTTTCTCGATCATCTCGTTTGGGATTGGGCTGATGCCGGGGAAGGAAAACATTGTTGCGTTCAAAGCGTTGACGAGGCCGCCGGTCAATCGGGGGAACAGAACGTCCAGAACGCCGGGGATGTCACGCGCGACGGTCCTTGGGTCTCGTGCCGGCAGCCTATTAAACGGCATGTTTGACCCAGTCTTCGTAGCAGGCCGCAAAGCTATCTGATGCACCGGCCTCGATGCCAAGTTGCCAAGCCTGTCCAAGGGACCCGCGCAGTTGGTCCCTTGTCTTCGCGCCTTCGTCGCCGAACGCGCCTGCCGCCAGCCAGAGCATCCGCTGCTCGCCGGCGCCAAGGTTTGGCCACTGGTTGCGCAGGCGTGTGAAGTTCGATCGGTCGGCCCAATGTCTCCAGCAATCGATGCAAGCTCGTCGGACCGAGGCAGACATCGTCATATCGTAGGTCTGTCGGACGAACGCGCCACGAATATCCGTTCTGGTGAACCGGATCGCCCTTAGGAAATGCAGCATATTGGCCTCAGGAACCAGCAAGTGGACGCCAGCGGACGGTATCCGATCGAGCAAATCGTCGAGGGCAGCGAAGATCGATGCAAATTGGTCGTTCGACCGGACCGCGTACACGCCTCGCATAATTTTCGACCATGAGGCGCGGAATGAGTCCAGATTGTTCGGGTCTAGGAGCGTGGCGCACAATTGAACCGCGACAGCCGGCTCCTGAAACTTGAGCGCGCGACCGATCTGCGCGAGGACGAAGGCATCGGGCTGCGATTTCTCCCGTTCGAGATCAAGTAGAAACGAGATATCAATCTTCTCGAACGACTGTTTGAGCTTCTCATATTCGGCGCTCGCATTGTCGGAATAAGGGTCGAAATGGAGATCTAGTTCTCGCAGCGCGATGCTCGAATCCTCGGTCTCGCCCAACTGCGCTGAAACGAAGTCCCTGTAATGCTTGGCTCTCAAGATGGTCGTCTTGCTGCGATTGAGCGACAGGCCATAGTCCGCCAAGGTATGCGACAGCGCCGACAGCGCTTTGTAGGCGTCCTGCTGCGAATGGCATATCAATGTGAAGTCGTCGACATAGCGGTGCCAAACGATCCCGACGTCGGTCAGCGACCGGTCGATGGGAGTCATCATCACTTCCGCCAGGATTCGAGCGCACTGGCCGCCAACCGGCAGGCCGAAGGAGCGGCCTGCCGCCAGCTTGCTCAAGATGCGATCGATTTGCATCGCCAAGGTCGATCCTGGCGCCAGATCCTTGACGACATTTTCAAGCCGATGATGGTAGATATGCTCGTAGAAGCTTGAGATATCCGTCTGGATGACAACCGCCTGCTCGTCACCCAGACCGGGCTCGTTCAACGTCGCGAGCTTGTACGCGCGCCAGGATTTGGTTCGGTCGAAGAAGCCCGGCCCCTGCACCGCAAGGCGATAAGAATGCGCGCGAATGCTCCGATGGCCTTCGTTCACCTCCGCGATCGCCAGACCTAGACCGTTCAGATAGAGGTTCCAGAAGGGATGGATCTTGGTGGTGATGCGGAAGCCATGTGACCCGGAAGGGACGAGTAGGCGTTCCGACCCTATCGCTAGCCCGTTCATGAAATTAACCGGTTTCCCAACGGCGCCCGTTTCAACGCCTTGAAACAGAGCCAAGCAGAGCGCCGCGAGATCCGTGGCCTTGTCCTTGATGAAAGCAGCATCGAGATCGTAAGGCAGTGTATCATTGTCACCGCTATTACCGATTTCAAAAGCGGCCCGAATAAAATGATCTTTTTCGACCTTGATCATTCCCGTCCTTTTTACGTGCTGCAGATAACGCGAGCGATGGTGTGAGCCCTACACTAGGGCGAGCCGCGGCGCATCCTCGCAGTGCAGGTGAAGAAATGTCGGCTTTGCATCGCATATGCCGTGAGGAACGACAAAAAATTGGCGCGTTGCCGATCGTTCGCTTCGATTAGCCCCATCGGTGGCTTCCGTCAGGACCGGACGTTCACCGGGGCGGAATTGTACGACCCGCTCTGGTCGATACACGCCGCACCAGCGACCGACCCAGTTCCGGCCACTCGGCGGCGCTAGCAGGTCTCCCACTTTCGGACGTTCGTTCAGGCGCCGGATGCGGTCCGCCATGAACATGCTGACCAGCCATTCCACATAAGCCGCGCGTACAGTCCTTCGGGGTTAGACCGCTACCTCCAGCCCGCACGTGATCGGACCGTGACGCATGCGCCCGGGCGGAGGAATGACTCGAAAGTGGCGGGAGCGCGGCAACCCGGTCGAAGCTAAGGAAACTCGAAGACCACCCCGTTGACGTCGTACGCGCTCAGGTCTCTTGATGGCAGGATGTCCGACATCACAAGCCTCCCGGATTTTCCGACGCTCCAGCAGCTGTCCCGCGCCCTGTGGCGGACCGGCGGCGGCCGCGGCGCGGCCGTGCTCGTCGGCGCCGGCCTCAGCCGGACGGCACGACTGGCCGCCGCGAATTCGCCGCCACCGCCGCTCTGGCCCGACATCTCCCGGGAGCTGGCGGCCAGGCTCTACGCCGGCCGCATCAGCGACGCGCCGGCGGACCCGCTGAGGCTCGCGGAGGAGTACCGCACCTACTTCGGTCAGGCCTCGCTCGACGAACTGCTACGCAGCCTTGTCTCGGACGGCGCATGGTCCCCGTCCGAGACCCACGGCGCGCTGCTGGCGCTGCCGTGGGCCGACGTCCTCACCACCAACTACGACACTCTGCTCGAGCGCGCCGCGCGCCTCGCCGACCGGGAATACGAACCGGTCGCGTGCGAGGCAGACCTGGCCCACGCCCGAGCGCCCCGGATCGTCAAGCTGCACGGCTCAATGGGCGCGAGCGAGCGCTTCGTCATCGCCGAGGAGGATTACCGGAGCTACCCCGAGCGCCACGCCGCGTTCGTGAACCTGGCGCGACAGGTCTTCGTTGAGAATGAGCTAGCGCTGATCGGGTTCAGCGGCGACGACCCTAATTTCGCCGCCTGGTCGGGATGGGTGCGCGACCATCTCGGTGCCACCGCCCGGCGAATATACTTGGTCGGGGCGCTGGACCTCGGCCCCGCGAAACGCAAGTTCCTCGAGGCGAGGAACGTCGCCCCCATCGACCTCGCTGACCTAGTGCGTCACCTCGATCCCGCCCAACGGCACCGCGCCGCAGTTGACCTGCTGCTAGCACACCTTGCCGCCGCCAGACCCAAGCCGGCCCACCTGTGGTCGCCCGCCGCGCCGACGATGACTCTGGACGAAAAGCCGGCCGAGGCGGCCGCTCGCCTGGCGAGCGTTGCGGAGCGATGGGGGGCCGAGCGAGCGTCCTATCCCGGCTGGGTGGTGTGCCCGGGAGCGGAGCGCAGGCAGCTCAGGCTATCAGTCGATTCGGAGCGGATGCCGGATCAGGCGCTCGACGCCATGCCCGGCCTGCAGGCCGCCGGACTGATGGTGGAGCTCTGCTGGCGCCACCGAACCGCTCTCTGGCCGATGCACCCGACCACTGTCGAGCGGGTGGGACGCCTCGCGCCGCCGGACGGTGACACGATGCTTTCGCGCGAAGACCGTCTCCTCGTCGCCCGCACCCTTGCTTGGCAGACCCGGTTCGACGGCGATTGGGCCAGGTTCGCCGAAATGGACCGGACGATCGCCGCGCTGGCCCCGGCCCGGTCTGACGCAACCGCCGAAATCGCTCACCTCGCCGCGGCGCGCGCCTGCCTGGAGATGCGCTTCGATGAGATCCCCTCCCTCGCTGACCGGGTCTTGGGCGACGACCCGTTCTGGGGCGCAAGGCGGGCAGCGATGCTGGCCGAGGCCGGGCTGCAGCACGAGGCGGAGGACGCGCTGCGCGAGGCTCTCGCCGACCTGCGCGAGAGGTCACGCATGGACCGCGGATCCATCTGGGTCGACTCGCGGCTCGCCTGGGCCGAGATGCTGGCGCGTGCCATGGCTCAAAGTCGGCTGGACTTCCGGCCTTGGGACGACCGGCACCGCGCCTTCCGGAGCGACCCCTTTGAGGAGGTCTCCGGGCTCCGCGACAGAATACTCGAGCGGATGGGCAAGGAGCCGACTACCGGCCGCGTGCCGAGGTTTGAACCCGGCCGGGTGAAGGACCGCTCCCAGACGCTGCGGTTCAGGTCCTGGAGCGAGATGGAGCCATTCACCGAGCTCGACCTGATGCTCCTGGACGGCGGCGTCCCGCCCCGGCTCGAGCACGTCTCGCTGTTCTTGAACGAGCGGCGCGACGCGCTGCGGCTCGCCGGGGAGGACCTGGGGGACCGCCTCCTCCACGTCCTGCGCGCCGTTGGCGGGCAGAACGATGACCTCGAGGAGGACCTGAACCGGCTCGCAGTCGCGCACCTGCGGCCCGACGCGGTGCGGGCGCTCGCGGCCCGGGTCCACGCCGGAGCCGTCTACTGGCTTGAGCGGCTGACCAGTCGACGGGAGCCGATCATGCTAGCCGACAGCCGCCTCGCCTTGCACCTGCGCGTCCTCGCGCGCCTAGCCGTCCGCCTGGACGCGGACGAGGCGGAGCGCCTCTACCTCTGGGGGCTGGGCGTGGCCGGCGCGATTGGCGGGCCCGCGCACGCCGACGTGTTCAAGCTGCTGCTGGAGGGGAGCTGGTCCGCTATTCCGCCGCAGCGGCGCCCCGATCTCGTCGCGGACACGCTCGACCTGCCGCTCGCGGCGGCCCATGGGGGTGTGGAGCCGACGGACTGGATATTCGCCACACCGGCGGACCGCGCGGCGGCCGACCCCCGCCGATCTGGGTGGACCAGGGCCTGGATCACCGCCGCGCGCGACGTCGCGGAGCTGCGACCCGCCGCCCTCAAACGACTACTGCTTCTGAGGCAAGCGGCTCCGCTCACAGCCGACGAGGAAACAAGTTTCGCCGAGGCTGTATGGTCGCGTCGGGACGCAGGCAGCCCCGCGCTGCCGGCTAGCACGCAAATCCGGCCTTCGTTCTGGCACGACGTGGCCCGTCCCGACGGGCTCGACCCGGCCGACGCGGTTCGCCGGCGCGTGTTCGCCGACGCCGACCCGATCGGCGACGACCGCCTCGTCGACCTGCGCGTCGCCATTGAGATGGGCCGCGTCGGTCCGTCCGGCCCGCAAGCCGCCGCCCTGCTGGCCAGCCTGTGCGGGGAGACGCCCGCCGATCCCGACCCGGGCGACCCAGGCGCGGTGATCAGCGCCCGGTTCGCCGGACGGGACGCGGCCGTGCGCCGCCGCCTGCTCGGCTACGCGATCGCCGCCCTCGCGGGCGCGATCGACTCATCGGAGCGGACCGCGGCTCGCGGCAACCTGGTGGCCGGCTTCGCCGAGCGGAACCGATCCGTCGTCGCGGCCAGCGCACTACTCAGGTTCGCGGAACACGCGGGTGCACCCGGCGACGTAGCACGCCGTGTGCGCGCGGCGCTCAGGTCCACCGACGAGGGCGAGGTGTACGACGCGCTCGAGGTCGTGCTCGCCTGGCAGGACCGGGCCTTCGAACCGGAGGCGGCGGCGGAGCTCGACGGCTTGGTCGAGACGCTGGTCTCGTCCATTGAGTTCAGGCGGACCCACGCGCTGCGTCACCTGCTGCTGGCGGCGTCCCGGCTGGTCGGGGCGGGGCTGACGACACTCGAGCAGAACGATAGGCTCGCCGTCTGTCTTGAGGAGCTGCTCGCTGAAGCGGATTACCGGGCCATCGAGGCCGGGACGGAGGAGGCTGGCTCTGTCTCGCTCGTCCGCGCGGCTTGCGTCCGACTGGCCTGCGCGCTCGCCGCGAAGAATATCGACGCACCCGGCGTCGGCACGTGGCTCGCTGTCCCCGCGAACGATCCGCTGCCGGAGGTGCGGTTCGCGCTGTTGGAAGAGCAGTGAGCACCAAGTCCGTCTCCGCGGTGCGCTTGCCGGCCGGGAGCATGGGGGTCAAGGGGCGAGCAAGGGGCTAGCAAGATTCAAGAGCGTTCTCGAGAAGAGGATCACAGCCGCGCGCGAGTTCTGCCACCTTCTGGTTGATCGGGATCGCGCGCTGGGCGCCGTCCTCATCCTGAACGGCGGCATGCCTGTTGCAGTAGAACAGCGGGACCGAGCCTACGCGGCGGAGGTCATGCCGCCCGCCGAGACCGCCTTGGGGCACTGGCGGGCGAGCCGCTACCGAGCGACGGCGTCGGGACGGAAGACCTTCATGGACGAACTCAAGACCACGTTCACGGTGACGGGCATCGTAGCGCGCAATCAGATCGAGCACGGTTTGAACGGCTCGGGGCCGCGACGGGTCTTCTTGCTGGACCACATCATTATTCCGCGGCGCTGATTGTAGACGAAGGCGCAAGGACCAGCTCACCTTAGGAGATAAACTCGCCCGTTAGGGTCGACCCAGATGCGGACGCTCCCAGCTTCTTCTCGCATCCTCAACTCCGGCCGCTCGTTCACCTCGGCTGTGCGGCGGCACGCTCATCAGTCACGTTCCCCAGCCTGTCGAATCGCAGTCGCCTCATGCTCCTTCGTAATGCTTTTTTGCGGGTATCCGATCCAGATCGCGCCGGATTGAGCGTCGACACCTTACCGTCGGTGGGGCATCTGCTATGGATGCAGATCTTCCGAACCCACGGTCATTGGTCCGCGATCTGAGGGAAGACGATCGCGAAGGAGAGTTACAATCTCGACGCCCAGCATCTGGTCCGACGTTCGCCGCCGATATGATGAATCCGGCAAGATCGTCAGCGAGCGTGAATCGTCGGAAGGTGATCGATCGATCTTTCAACAGGACTATGATCGACTGCTGTTCTCGTCGCCAGTGCGCCGCCTGGCCGACAAGACCCAGGTGTGGCCGATGGATGCCAATGACGGGGTTCGTACACGCCTGACTCATTCGCACGAGGTGGCCAATCTCGCGCGGTCCATCGCCACTGCGGTGGCGGGCGCAAGCGGTGGTGCAGCTTTCGGCCGTCAGGAACTCTACCGCACCATCCAGCCGATAGTCTCGGCCATCGGATTGTCGCATGACCTCGGCAATCCGCCCTTCGGACACCAAGGCGAGGTGGCGATCGGGAGCTGGTTCGAAAGCCGGCGGTCGTGGATATTTAGTCATGAACGTGAAGGTGATGGAGCCAACGAGCTCGAGGAAAAGGTACCGGCAAACCTGATCGCCGAATTCGTTGACTTTGACGGCAACCCTCAGACGATGCGCGTGATGGCGCGTCTGCAGACCTCGCATCACAACGTCGGGCTGGACCTGACCGCGGCGACGCTAGCAGCCTCACTCAAGTATCCGGTCCATGCCGACGCGCGGGATAAGGATCGCGACCACATCAAGAAGGCGGGTTACTTCGAGTCCGAACGCGACATAGTCGAGTGGATACGCACTGAGACCGGGTTGGAAGAGGGCCAACGCCATCCGCTGACGTGGATTATGGAGGCCTGCGACGACATAGCCTATTCGGTGCTCGACGTCGACGACCTGCTGAAGAAGGGTATCATCTCGCCCGACGATGTCCTGACAGTACTAAAGCATACCGCCGGTGTCCGTGACCTGAGTTCGGTGGCGAAACTCGAGGAGAAGTTTATCGAGGTGAACGACAGTCCCCGACGCACCGAGATCCGGCGTGACATCAAGGAGCAGTTTGTCCGGGCCTACATGATGAAGGCGCTGATCGCGGACGCTGGCGACTCCTACGCGCGAAACGCTGATGCGATCATGGCGTACAAGTTTGAGAAGCCCATCATGCAGGGCAACGCCCTTTGCGACGTAATGAAGGACATCGCCAAAAAGTATGCATTTGCGAACCCGACCGTCCTGCATTCCGAAGCGATCGGCGCAGCCGCCATCGACGGGCTGATGTCGGTGTTCTGGAGTGCTATCCAGAACAGGAAGAGGCCCGAGGACCTCATGTCAAAGCGGATGGAGGCTCGCGACAGCTACGCTTTCTCGCTTATCAGCCCGAACTATCTCGAGGCGGCATGCCGCGAAGCGAAGGCGACCGGCGGTGGCGGCCGCGTCCGTCGCTATCACGAGCTGCGCCTGCTGACCGACATGATTTCAGGCATGACGGACGGTTTTGCAATCAATACGTGGCGGAAGCTGAGCGATGTCCCAATTATCGTTCGCGCGTGACAGTCGCGCCTTAAAGGGGCGGCTGGACCGGTTCGTGTGGGAGAACACGACGCCAGAGGCCGTATTGCTGCGTCAACTTTTGAAGCGGCATTTCATGAGTTTCGAAGGCGTCGGCATCATCGGTGGGCTAGTCCGCGATTTCGCACTCGGCGGCCGCTACGCGTTTAAGTCGGATCTCGACCTAGTCATTAAGGGCGACCCGCGCGAGGTTGCGCAGCTGGCGTCGAGCGTAGGCGCGGTGGCGAACAGGTTTGGTGGATTTGGCTACACCGAAGGTCCATGGAAGATTGATTTCTGGGCGCTCCAGAACACGTGGGCGGCAACGGCCGGTCATGTCGCCGTTCGCGATCTGGCTGACCTCGTGCAATGCACGTTTTTTGATTGGGACGCGGTGGTCTATGACCTTCGCAACCGCCGGGTCGTGTGCGAAAAGACCTATTTCACGCGCATCCATAGCCGCCAACTCGAGATCAGCCTTCGATCCAACCCTGGGGAGATGGGCAATCTGCTGCGCGCGGCGCGTCGAATAATTCGATGGCGTCTGACGCCAGGGCCAGTGCTGACTAAGTTCATCGTGGACCGGCTCAACGAAGGTACGTTCGCGGCGTTAAAGGCCTCCGAACGCCGCAAGTACGGTGACAGGATGCTGGATGGCTTCTCCAGTGCGGCTCAGCTGCGGGCGGTGCTGCTTGACGGCCCGCGCCTTCAGCTCGAACTGGCCGGACAGATGGCATTGCCGTTGGAGCCGTCGTCGTAGCGGAAGGGGCAGTTACACTGGCTGAGCAGCGCAACGGCGGGTCGGCGGGCGCGGTGCGGGCGATCCGGGTGGTCGCGCGGGATGGGTATGCCGCATCGCCGCCCGGCCCCGTCGTTTGACTAGCCGACGCGTGATCTGGCAGCTGCTGCACAATCACATGCGCAATCGATCGTGGTGAGCGTCGCAAGGAGGCTCGACGATAAGGCCGCTTAATGTGGTGGCTTCTCTTTTCTCCTACCGGCTGGGCCCGTCGAGCCATGCCGCAGTCGCGAAGTGGCTGTCGCGCGAGGCGGTCCGCCAACGGTCAATCGCCGGCAATCATGCCTGCCGACTTCAAGCGCTCCCGTAGTGGCAAATACGTTGAACGCGTCGCCAACGATGCTATTGCACATCTAGCAATGTGCTCATACACAGCGATTACTGTGGAGGGGTAGCACGCGGTGCTCTACGCCGATTTCTTGGTTGAGATGGAGCGGGCAAGCCTGACCGTGCGTGGCTTCGCCCAGCTGATCGGCATGAATCCTAACTCAATCACCAACTATGCTGCCCGGGGCCAGGTACCGCAGCATATCGCGATCATCGCGGTGCTCGTTTCCGAGATGACGGCGCACGGGGTGGGCTATGCCGACGCGATCACTAAGGTTGCGCCGGGACGGCAGCCAAGGGGCAGACCGCGCGGCCAGTTCGGCAGTGATCGGCAACCCGCCTTCGATCTAGGACCGTCGGCGCCGCATGTCGCGAAGGCATATGACGGTGATTGACTGGTTCACCAGCCTCGCTCCGTTCGGCGCCGACCCGGGAGCGCTCCACCGGCTTGACGACGTCGGCCCCGAGATGCTCCCCTATGCGGCTTTGACCAACGCCCGCCGCGACGACGCCTCCCCACTCTCGAACGTGGGAGCCGTCTACGAATGGCAGGGTGCACCGTTGATCTTCTTGGCCGATGCCGACCGTATCAGCGGCCCGGACGAGGTGCATCGGCTACGCCGCCTGCTCGCGATGCGCGGTGACGCACCCTATCTTGGCGTCGTCGCGCCAGGCCGGATCGACGTATACGTGATCGCGCTCGACCGCAAAACGCCGGGCAAGGCGCGCGTCGCGGTGCCTGCCGCCGGCGATGCGAGCAAGGACCTGTTCGCGCTCTTGGCCAACGCGCGCCCGCGGGCGGCTCGCACGCGACAGGGCTGGATCTCCAACGTGGTGCTTAATCTGCTGACCAGCGCAATCGACAGCCTTGTCACGCTCGGGATCGCGAACGGCGATGCGATCTCGCTCGTTGGGCGGGCGCTGTTCACTCGCTTTCTTGGCGATCGCGAGCTTTTGCCGGACGAACTCGCTGCACCTGCCACGGTGGCGAGCTTATTTGACGACGCCTTCGTGACCCGCACGACTTGCGCGTGGCTCGACCAGACGTTCAACGGCGACCTTCTGCCCTTGTCGGGCGACATTTTCGACGCGTTGCCGGAAGCGACCTTTCAGGTGCTGGGCAACGTGATGATGAGGGCCCCAGGCGGCCAGCTTTACTTCGAGTGGGCGGAACGCTGGGATCGGCTCGACTTTGCCCACATCCCGGTTGGGGTGCTGAGCCAGGCCTATGAGCTATATCTACGCAAACACGCACCCGAGCAGCAGCGCAAGGAAGGAGGCTTTTACACTCCACGACCTATTGCAGACCTGCTGGTGCGTGCCTCGTTCCGCGCGCTTGAGCGCGACGGCGGGAGCGTTGGTGCACGAGTACTGGATCCCGCGGCAGGTGCCGGCGTCTTCCTGCTGACCGCTTTCCGGGAACTCGTCGCAGCGCGGTGGCTGGCGGACGGCGCCCGCCCCGATACCGGCGTGCTGCGCACGATCCTCTACGACCAAGTGACCGGCTTCGACATCAACGAGGAAGCGCTCCGCTTCGCGGCGCTCGCGTTGTACCTGATCTCGATCGAGCTTGATCCCGAACCGCGTCCGATCGACAAGCTAAAGTTCGACAACCTGCGCGGCCGCGTCTTGCACCATGTCTCGAGCTTAGACGAGCTGCCCGGCACCGGACTCGGCAGTCTCGGCGAACGGATCGGCGAAGAGCACCGGGGCCGCTACGACATGGTCGTCGGCAACCCGCCCTGGTCGAGCGGCACTAAACTCGCCGACTGGTCACGAGTAGTTGCCCGGGTGTCCGCCATTGCGAGTGCGCGCGCCGGTGTCGATCTAGCTCCACCTCTTCCCAACGAAAGCCTTGACCTGCCGTTCGTCTGGCGGGCGATGGAATGGGCCAAGCCGGGGGGCCAGATCGCCTTCGCGCTGCACGCCCGCCTTCTATTTCAGCAAGGCGACGGGATGACCGACGCGAGGCGCATGCTGTTTCAGGCGCTTGATATCACCTCGATCATAAACGGCGTCGAGTTGCGCCAGACTCGGGTGTGGCCGGAGATCACCGCGCCTTTCTGCCTACTCATTGCCACCAATCGGACGCCAGAGCCCGGCGCCGGCTTCCGCCTGATCAGCCCCAGGCTGGAGCATGGCCTGAACGCCGCCGGCGCGATGCGGATCGACGCACATTCGGCCGAGATCATCTCAACCCAGCGGATGGTTGCCACGCCGGACATCCTGAAGATCATGTTTCGCGGCACCAAAGCAGATCTAGGCCTTGTCGAGCGAATCCGAGGCCGGGGCTTTTCGACGCTGGAGGCATTCTGGCGGGACGCCATCGGCATCGCTCCGGGCGACACCATGCTTCGCTCGGGGCAGGGCTATCAGAAGCTGCGCAAAAGCAGCGGGTCGGTAAGCGCCGATGGCCGCCCGCCTGGCCGGGATGCCAGCGAATTGCACCACCTCCGCGAAGTATCGGTGGCAGCGCTCGACGATGTTTTGGTCGACATCCGCAAGCTCGATCTGTTTCGCGAGAGGCGCGTCCACCGCTTGCGCGATCCTAGAAACTACGATGCGCCCATCATGCTGGTGCACAAGTCGCCGCCGGCCGGTCGTGGCCGGATTAGGGTCGGCGTAGCGGACGAGCCGGTCATCTACAACGAGACGTTCTACGGGTACAGCGCCCGCGATTTTCCGGGCGGCCGGACGCTGGCCCGATATCTCGCGCTCGTCATAGGCAGTGAGCTCGCGCTCTGGTTTGCTCTGATAACGAGCGGCGAGTTCGGGTTCGAGCGAGAGGTAATTGAGAAGCTCGCCCTGGATCGCATGCCGCTGCCGGACTTCCGCGGGCTGGACGAGGCTGCACGTACGAAGATCGAGGAACTTTTTAATAAGGTCCGTGCCTCGCCAGACGCCTGGCCGGAGGTCGATGCTTGGGTGGCCAACCTCTACGGGCTGGGGGCTACCGACCTGCGCATCATCCGAGACACCCTCACCTACAATCTGCCCTTCGCCAGGACCAAGGCGAGCGCGCAAGCGCGTCCTGACGTCAAGGCCAGACACATCTTTCGTTCGCGCCTACATGACGAACTCGCGCCTTGGGCGCGACGTTTCACCAAGAATTTCAGCGTCAAGTTAATCGATGCCCGCCCGACCTCGCCCTGGATGGGTCTAGTACTGCAGTTGGGACCCGACGCCGAAGCCTCTCTTCCCGCCAAAGATTGGGAGACGCTGCTCGCCGTTGCTGATGCGACGGCGGCCACCGAACTCGTCGTGGATGGCGGCGCCGGGACGCTGTTGATCGGCCGCCTCGCACAGCAACGCTATTGGAGCGACACTCAGGCTCAGTTGCTCGCCCAGCACCTGATCTGGTCACGCCTTGATTTTTTTAAAGCGCAGCGCCGCGGATGAGTTCGGCGGCGCCGTCTCCCCGCCCCGACCAGATCGCGGAGCTTACCCGCGGCCTCGCTCTCCCGCTCGGCCCGATTGACGACGTCTTTCTTGAAATCATAGCGGAGGGGATATCGGACGCGTTCGATGCGATCCGCCGCACCAGCCCTGCCGCGGTCGCCACGGGCAGCGAGGCGGAGGTGACGGCGCTCCTTGTGACGCGGCTCAACAGCATGATCGACGAGGAAGAAGGACTCTGGCGACGCCTTGTGAATTGCGTGACGAGGGGCTCGGAAAGCCTAAACTACGACGGTAGCCTTCTTGAGAAGCGCCCAGATCTCTCGATACACCTCTCCGACCGAACCGCACGCTTTCCATTGATTGCGGAAGCCAAGCTCATCGACAGGACTGTGGGCGAACGCCTCTACTGCACCAACGGGATACGTCGTTTCGTCGAGGGCGAGTATGCCTGGGGCTGCCAGGAAGCGTTCATGATCGCCTATGTTCGCGACGGCACCAAGATCGCAACCAAGCTCACACCGTATCTCGCTCAAGCCGCCAACGCCGCGACTTACCTCGTCAAGACGGCGCCCACCGCGCTCATGCCGACGTTGGCGGACGTCGCAGCATCGGTCCACGATCGCGCCTTTAGCTATCGACATATAGCTGCGCCTCACAACACGCCCGGCACTATTATGCTGTGGCATTTATGGCTCAGATAGTTCAATAGTTGTTGCTCAATGCATCGGATGGCGATGATGGTGACGGCAAAATCAGCAAATAAAACCGTCGGTAGCAATCATAATAATTGACGATGAAACGCTAGTGCTAACCTACCGAGATGATATCTATACAAATTCGTCTTCGACATTGATGCCAATTTTAGCTAATATTTTACTTTTCAATCTATGAATTCGATTTAGGTCTAGATGTTTTCGGCCTAGAGGCTGTTATGGACTTGTGAGTGAGGCTGATTCATCCGTTGTCGGATGAGTACTTTCCATAAGCCGTACCCGTCTGACATCGGCGACGAGGAGTGGTCGCTGGTATTCCCGTATCTACTTTTGCAGCGTGAGGATGCCGGGCAGCGGGAGCATGACCTGCGCGAGGTGTTCAACGGCCTTCGCTACATCGTGAAGACGGGCGCGCCGTGGCGCTGGATGCCAAACGACCTGCCACCGTGGGCAGCGGTGTACCAGCAGACGCAACGCTGGCTGGCGGCGGGCTGCTTTGAAGCGATGGTGGACGATCTGCGCGGCGTGCTGCGGCTGGCGGCAGGGCGAAAGGCTGAACCCAGTGCCGCGATCATCGACAGTCGAACGCTGCGTTCCACGCCGGAGAGCGGCGAGCGTGCGGGCTATGACGGCGGCAAACGCAAGAAGGGCTCGAAAATCCACATAGCCGTCGATACGCTGGGACACCTGCTTACGCTGCACGTTACGCCAGCCAGCGCTGAAGATCGTGGCGAGGTCGAACGGCTTGCCCGCACCGTGCAGGCTGTCACCGACAACCATGTCGAAGTCGCCTGGGTCGATCAGGGTTATACCGGCGAACGTGCCGCCAACGCCGCGGCCGAACACGGTATCGCCCTGGAGGTCGTCAAACTGCCTGACGCCAAGCGCGGCTTCGTCCTGCTGCCGCGGCGCTGGGTGGTCGAGCGATCATTCGCCTGGGCCACCCGCTTCCGCCGCCTCGTCAAAGACTATGAACGCTATGCCGAAACACTCGCCGGACTTCACGTCGTCGCCTTCGCTTGCCTTATGATGAAACAGGCCGCTGCGCTCGCCACAGGTTCATAACAGCCTCTAGACCGCGTCGCAGACCGAGTTGGCATCGGATTCGCAGTCGCCAAGGCGTCATTGCGTTTTTGCTTGCTCGTTAAACAGTGCGGCCTTTCACCAAGGCGCCCATCATGCACGGCCCCAGCGCGATGCCACTGCGCCTGCTGGCTTTCCTATCTTTCGCCCCGGTGGGATGCGGCACTGAGACATAAACGAATGGGCAGAATGCTCATCTATCGCCCGAAACCGGCCATTCCGCTTTCCACCAGTTTTACCCAAATACGGACCGTCTGCATTCAGCCCAAATCCGGACCTTCGCGCGGCGGATGCACCCTCCGTCGTTATGTAGCGCGATGGCAAAAATGCTCCATTCGCGCGGGGTCAGCAGGAAACTGGATCCGCTCGATACCCGCATCGTGGTATCCGTCAGGCGTAGGCCCGCTCTACTTCAATCTCGTCTTCGTGGGCGCGCGCCTGATAGATATCCCAATCGGCCTGCATCCGGATCAAGGTGTCGGCCCGGACGCCGAACACCTTCTCCAACCGGATCGCCATGGTCGACGACAGGTCCGACCGACCGTTCAGCAAGGTGCTGAGCGACTGACGGCTGATCCGCATCATCGTGGCCGCTTCTCCAATCCCGACGCCGTGCGCGTCGATGATCTCTGTGCGGACCCAATCACCCGGATGGACGGCTAGCGAGGGGTGCATGGTAAGAGGCATCAGTGATAGTCCTCCAGATTCAGGTCGACGATTGCGCCGGCCTCGTTGATGGAAAAGGTCATCCGCCAGTTCCTTGTGACGGTCAGGGACCAGACACCGGCGCGATCGCCCGTGAGTTGGTGCGCGCCGTAATTTGGCGGAACGCGAAATTCATCAGGTTCGCTCGCGGCGTTCAGGAACGCCAGCATCTTGCGTAGCCGGTCGATCAGCGACCCATCCAACCCGCGAGTATCGCCGGTCAGGAAGAACCGCTTGAGCGCCTTGTGCGAGATGCTCTCAACGTCCATGGTCTTAATGTAAAGCGATGCTTTACGTTGTCAAGTCGTGCTTGACACCATTCCTTTCTTTCGTCGGAGCCACCCTCAGTTGGGTTCGATCCTTTGAAGGCGTAGGTGCCCTCCGCCCCACGCGAGCGTCTTTGCGCTTTAGTGCGCCGCTGGTACCCAAAATGTTGCAGCTCGATACCCGCAACGCTCGCTTACCTCTAGAAATGTAGATGTTTTGCTCCGAAGTTTTGAAGCCTCTACCCTGCCCTGTTATCATCACCGATAGAAACATACGGTACTTAATGGGTATACCCTTCGGGCACCGCCGGGCGCTGGTCCTTTTTCCGTAGATAATAAGCTTCAAAAGCAGCGGCCATTTTTAGCCGAAGTCCTTTTGGGTTCTAGAGTTATTGAGGACCATAGAGCACCTATCCTATCAAGACCGCTACAGACAGCCGATCGTCATCGCTCGGCTACGTACCCGACACGGTCGCCTGACCTGTCGCTACATTCATTCTCTCAGACGATACCAATTCCGATCTAGTCGATGAACTGCGATCTCACATTTGCCTTGCATTCATAGCGAAGATCATCGAGCCTTTGCACCAACACTTACGCAGAAGGGGGCTGCACCGTGCACGACAATTCCCCGTCATTGGCACCGCGCGTACTGACACAGCTTTGTGCGCTATCATTGATGCTCGCCTTTTCTGGATGCGCCATTACCACCCCTGATCTGCGGCTACCTATCAACGGGGGGGACTTTGAGGAGGGGCTGAGTCAGGGGAGGCTCATCGGTTATATCAAGTGTTCAATCGGCCAAGCTCTCCGCGACGTGATGTCAGCAAATGCAGCTGATCGCCTTAAATACGGTAAGCTCGCGCCGATGAATCCCGCTCCGTGGCTCGCTGATTGGGGCGCGCAGGTATCGCTCAAGGTAGCCATCGACGAGAACTCAAACATCTCGCCCGGCGCTACTTTCAAAACGCCTATGAGGAGCGCCCTCACCAAGTTCTCGACCGGTGACGTCACAACCGCCCGATCCTTCGGCCTACCCATCACGGCTACCGCCACATCGCAGGCCACGCGTACCGAAACAATACAGTTCTACTTCTACTTTCCCGATCTTGCTGAGAGCTACGGCGGGCGGGAAGTTCGTTGTAAGCCGCACGGTGACTTTTTCATAAATGGCGACTTGAAGATCGACGAATTCATTGTCAGCAAGGTCCGGGTTGCGCAGGTTCCGGGTCTGCTGCAGCCTCGCCCAGACCATCCCGCTGACAATGCCCCCCTTGATGCGTTCACCTACCAAGTCAGTTTCGTCGTCGTCACGAGCGGCGGGATCAATCCAACTTGGAGCCTCGCGCGGGTTGTAATCAACCCCGGTAGCGGGAGTCTCATTGGTGCCTCGCGCAAGCGAACCGACGATCTCCTGATTACCATCGGTCCGACCGATCATTCTAAAAAGGGTGCACCGACAGACCGAGCCAGCCAAGCCCACTTCTCGGCACTGTTCGGACAGGCCATCCGCTGAAGGAGACCATAATGTCAGACGAAAAGATGCCCACAACCTTGGAGGAGGCGAGGGCGCTTGGCTACGAGCGGATCGAAAGCCTTGAGACGTTCCTACGCGACAACCTCGATATCACCGTCGACGAGTTCAACGCGCGGCACCACCGCTTCTCAAAGAGCATCGACAACGTGGATTGTACCCGCGATCCGGAAAATACTCCGTGCGTCAGAAGTTGCGATCCGAAGACGCACATCGGCATCTTTGGCGTTTGCGGGCCAAACGGAACGTGCGATCTATATCAAGGACGGTGCTGAACGCGTCCTTCAGCCGCCCGGTACGGTCGGCGATCTCTGATCGGCGTGTTATAGCGAGCTTCATGAACGATTTTCGATCAGGTTTCTCGGACCGGCACGGCTACCACGGTGACGATCTAGAAATTACCATTCGCGAAGATGCGCCTCAGGACATCCGATCAGGGGTCCTCATGCTCGGCTACGCAGCCGGCATGGGGCCATCAGGACTTCGGTCCACGATCTGCGAAGTGCTGCTCAAACGGCCGGACCCAGGCAACTGGTCGCCGGGGAATGTCGAGGCCGAGGTTTCGCGTTTGATCGATCACGCCCCCTGGTACAATGTCTACGACATCGCCGAGCGCCTCCATGGCGAAGTCCGAAAGGACGATTATGCTGGCACCAAGCAGGTCGAATTCGAGCGGCGGCTAAACCGGCTGTTTCGCGAGCATGGCGTTGGCTGGCAAATGGACAACGGCGCTATCATCGCGCGAGGATCTGAAGCTTTTACAATTGCCTCGAGAGAGGCGGTCGCGACCATGCGCGACGCCGGCAAAGTGACGGCTGCAACGGAAATCCACGAAGCGCTGACTGATATCTCGCGCCGTCCCAAGGCCGACGTAACGGGCGCAATTCAGCATGCGATGGCCGCGCTCGAATGTGTTGCTCGGGAGATTGATGGCAGCAAGGATACACTCGGCAAGATCATCCCCAGATTGACGCTCCCTGCGCCTCTGGACGGTGCTCTGCACCGGCTGTGGGGTTTTGCGTCTGAGCAGGGACGCCACATCCAGGAGGGCAGGGAGCCATGCTTCGAAGAGGCCGAACTTGTCGTGACGGTCGCCTCTGCCGTCAGCGTCTACCTTCTGCGCGGCGCCGCATTGGCCGAACGGCGGTGACCGCCCCAGGAATAGACACTTGTTCGCTGGTCCCGCTCTATGTCGAGCCACATTTCCGTGAGACGCAGCTCAGCCAAGCAACCGCATTTCTATGGCTAAGGTTCGATGGCAAGCTTGCCTTGATGACGAATTGGCACGTGGTCGCGGGGCGAAACCCCGAAACGGGCGAGTGCCTATCCAAAATGGGCGGTATTCCTGATCACCTCCGGCTTCACATGCCGTATGTAGATCGTACGATTCCTCCCCTTATCATCAAGATCCCTACCGTGGGCAGCGATGGCGAAGCGTTATGGATTGAGCACGAGCGACACGGGCGGGCGGTGGATGTCGTCGCGCTGCCGATATCGTTGCCACCGTCCGACGTCGTCGCCACGATGCCGATGAACGCGGTCCGCACCGTTCCCCTCAAACAGCGCGTCGGATTTCCGCTTTTCATCCTTGGCTACCCGTTCGGTCGGCAAGGTCTAGGTATGCCGGTCTGGAAACAGGGGAGCTTCGCAAGCGAACCATATTTCACAGCCCACGATGCGCAGCGCTATCTGATCGTCGACACAGCTTCGCGACCAGGAATGTCGGGATCGCCGGTCATCCAGCGTGTCCACGGCGAGATCGAACTTGAAGGCGCGCACGGTCGGATGGTTGCTGGCGACGGAGGTTGCCGCTTTGTCGGAATTTACTCTGGCCGGTTTCATACGAACGACGTCGGAGATGCTCAGCTTGGCCGAGTGTGGCCCGCCACGCTCGTCGCAGAAATAGCGAACTCGGGTCCGTGACAAAGAACGGGCACAGATACACGTTAGCGGATCGTGCCGCCTATCCGACGTGTCGCGGCACACTAAACTGACCGCGAAGACAGAGCTTGTTGATGTGGATGTGCGGGGGGAGAGGCTTGCGAAACCTTCGGGACCACTTGCATGACGGCGGCTATCCGCAGAGACTAGAGCCAATCGCTAGGGAGAGCTTGATGGACGTCGCCGAGGACCTACGGCTCAGATACGGGCTGGAACGCCAACCGACACAGGACGAGGTAGATGAGTGGCACAGGGTCACGAAAAACCTCATCGCCGAGGGTGAGCCGAATTCAAAAGCTGGCGACGTTGCAGCCAAGTACGTGCTTCCCGGCTACAGAACGCGAGTATTCAAGTCAGAGGCGGACAACATCGAGGCACTACTTAAGGAGCTCTCCAAGAAGTGAGCGCGACGTGTGCCGTCGGCATCTTCGGAATGCAGCTGCCGCTCGCGGTCGTGCTGGCCACTTTCACGCTCATAGGCGTAGCCCTTCCACTTGCCTTCAACTGGGCTTTCATGTCGCGTAAGGACCGCACGGAGGCGAACCAAACTCGCTTCGAGAACTCCGCCGACCTACTCGCGAAGCAGACCGACAAAAGTAACGAATTCACGTCGGCGTTAGCAAAGGCTGTCCGAAAGCCGAAACCAGCTATCGAGGACATTCATGCGGTGATGAGCACCGGCGAGGCATACTTTCAGACTATCAGGGTCATGTCGCAAGCCGTCCTTGAGGGAAGGGTCACCGACAGCGCCCGCGATCGAGACTTCGTGCCTAAGATTGCGGATGCGCTGCTCAAGAACATACCGCTTTATTACAAGACGTTGGCAGCGAAATGCGCCGACTACGGCATCCCATACGATGGCGCGTTCCGCGAGAGCGATTACGAGGGGGCGCTGCTCGTGGCTGATCGTCACGACCATGAAACCTGGTTGAAGGTCCGGCCGCTGTTGGAGTCCCACTCATGATCCCGATCGAAGTAAAGCTTAAAGTGAAGTACGGGCTCCGTCGCGATCCTTCAAACGAGCAGATTGCGGCTTGGTCAAAACTGGTTGGGCAGCTCATCTCCGCAGGCGCGGACCCTGAGGACGCTGGCCGAGAGGCGGCGGTCGCTAACTTTACCGGCGTAGACGAGTGCCTCTACGGGTCTGAGGCAGACAACATCGCCGCACTCCTCAACGCGCTCGCTGCAAAGCGGTAGGTAAAATACAAGCATTACGACGCCTTCAGGCATCGCCCCATGCGAAATGAATGGGCGGGTGGCTTTGAATGAACCGAGGCATGTGAACCGCCCCGGGTCTGCCGGAGGCCTTGGGTTGTGAGTCATGCTGCCATATCGATGTTGTCCGCAGCAGCATAATATTGATCTTCGGCTTCGGCAGGCGGGATGTTCCCGATGGGCTCCAGCAGCCGACGATGGTTGAACCAGTCGACCCATTCGAGCGTGGCGTACTCGACGGCTTCGAAACTGCGCCAGGGTCCGCGCCGGTGGATCACCTCGGCTTTGTACAGTCCGTTGATCGTCTCGGCCAAAGCGTTGTCGTAGCTGTCGCCGACACTGCCGACCGACGGCTCGATGCCGGCCTCCGCGAGGCGCTCGGTGTACTTGATAGACACGTATTGCGACCCGCGGTCGCTGTGGTGAACCAGGCCGCCACGGTGGACTGGCCTGCGGTCATGAAGCGCCTGCTCGAGTGCATCCAGGACGAAGCTGGCATGTGCTGTCCTGCTGGCACGCCATCCGACGATTCGGCGGGCGTAGGTGTCGATGACAAAGGCGACGTAGACGAACCCCGCCCAAGTTGCGACGTAGGTAAAGTCCGACACCCACAGCATGTTCGGCGCTGGGGCGTAGAACTGCCGGTTGACGTGATCGCACGGGCACGGCGCCGCTTTATCGCTGATGGTCGTGCGCACCGGCTTGCCGCGGATTACCCCCGCCAAGCCCATCTCGCGCATCAGCCGTTCCACGGTACAGCGCGCGACCGCAAAGCCCTCCCGCATCATCTGCCGCCAGACCTTGCGCACGCCGTAGACCGCGAAGTTCTCCGCGAATACGCGAGCGATCTCGGCCTTGAGGATCAGATCCTCACGCGCCCGTGCCGACAGACGCGATGGATCCTGTCGCTGCGCGACGTGCTCGTAGTAGGTGGATGGGGCGATCGGCAGGACACGGCAGATCGGCTCGACCCCATAGGCATCGCGGTGATCGTCAATGAAAGCGATCATCGCCGGAACGGGCGGTCGAGCTCCGCCTGCGCGAAATATGCCGATGCCTTGCGCAGGATTTCGTTGGCCTGCCGCAGTTCGCGGACCTCGCGTTCCAGCGCCTTCACTTTGTCAGCTACCTCGGTCGGGACACCGCCGCGTTTGCCGCTGTCGACTTCGGCCTTCTTCACCCACTCATGCAGCGTCTGCGGAACGCAGCCGATCTTTTCGGCGATCGATACCACGGTCGCCCACCTAGACGGGTGATCCCGCTCGTGATCGAAAACCATCCGCACCGCTCGCTCGCGGACTTCGGGCGCAAACTTGTTGGTCGTCTTGCTCGTCATGGCTCCACCTTCTCAGGAGTTGGAGCCTCCGACAAACCCGGGGCGGTTCATCTGCTTGAAGAAGCTGGGTTCGACTATGTCCTTGATTGGGCACATGACGATCAACCGACACGACTGGATACCCGGAGCGGCAAGGGGATATTGTCAATTCCGTATTCCCAGGAGATCAACGACATCCCCTCGATCATCGCCCGGCATCAGGAAGCCGACACGTTTGCCGGCATGATCGAAGACGCGGTCGAACAACTGCTAGGCGAGTGCGAACGTCGCCCGTTGGTGCTGGGCATCGCGCTCCACCCCTACATCATGGGGCAGGCCCACCGTGCGCTGCATCTTGATCGAGCCCTGACCCGGCTGAGAGAGGCTGCCGACCCGCGCATCTGGTGGACAACGGCTGGCGCCATCGCGGATCATATGACGAAGGGACCAGGCATGCCTGCCTGATGGGATCGACCCACTAGAGCATAATCCGAACGGCGTGAATCGTTGAGGGATTCCCAAGGGGACTGAAGTCTGATTCAAGCCTGTCACCGGCGACAGGAGGCCGGTCAGATGGGCAAGCCGTTATCGATGGACCTGCGG
>NZ_CAKLBB010000016.1:0-56385 GCF_920939515.1 Sphingomonas sp. Leaf4
CGGCATACAACCTTCAGCTGCTCGCCCGGCAGGCCGCGGCGGCCTGATACGCGGCGTATCCCCGGTGGCCGGCGTCACCAGCCATCCGCCACGCCGATTTCGCCCAGGCCTTTTTCAACGGTCTCGTCCGGTTATGACACCAGCGACTTTCCCGATTGAGATGGTATTTTGGGATTATGGAAGTGGCTCGGTTAGCCGGTTCCACCTGAAACATCGGGAGCCACCTTGGGGTCGGGGTCCTGCGCCTTGCCGGTTGCGGGTGCCGCCTTCTGATGCGGCATGGCGGTGAGATAGGCGACGATTGCGTCGACGTCCTTCTCGGCCACCGGCGCCTTATACACCTCGCGCATCTTGGTGACGGTCGCCTTCCACTGAGCCGCCGATAGCGCAGGCTGGGTCAGCGCCATACTGGCCGAGTGGCATGAGGTGCAGTTGGCGTTGATGACGTCGGCGTGCGGACCATCGGGATAGCTCGCGTCGTCGACCGGCAGGTCGACGCTGGTCGAGGTAAGCGAGAAGCCGCGGGCCGACACGCTGACGGGGGGCGCCGGCTCGGACGTCTCGGAGATCGGGGCAGACGCCTTGCGGCTGCTCGGCGCACCTATCGAGATGAGGATGATACCGGTCAGGCCGATCAGGCCAGCGGCCATGATGCCGGGAGACGGGGTCTTCATGCTACTCGCTCCTCAGGCCGCAATGATGGTGGTGGTTTCGATGTTGCCGCGCATGAACCCGCCGGGGTTCCAGATCGGCTTCATCGGCTGGGCGACACCGTTGGCGTTCCAGCAGCGCACCATGATGGGGTTGGGACCGCGCCTAAGCGGCACGCGACCATCCCAGCGCCGGAAGCTATACTTGCCCTCGTCCGCTCCGAGCGTCGTCCTGTACCAAGTGCGGCCACCATCGGATGAGACATCGACCTTGGCGACGCCGCAGTCGCCGCCCATCGCGATCCCGCCAACCGGGATGGACGCTTCATAGGCGATCGCCTGGCCATCCGGCAGGCTGGTCATCCAGCTGCGCGGGATCATGCGATTGATCGGCACGGTCGGGAAGTCCTTGGCACCGGGCGCGACATTCGCGCCGGGTGTAGCCGGTATCTTGTAGGCCTTGGCCATCCAATACTGGTCGTCAGGGCCGGGCAGTACCTCGATCGCGTTCAGCATCTTGACCCAGTAGGTCGAATACCAGCCCGGGACGATCAGCCGGCAGGGAAAGCCGTTGAGGAGCGGCAGCTGCTCGCCGTTCATGCCGAAGGCGATCATCACTTCGCCGTCGCGGGCATGGTCGATGTCGAGCGCCTTCTCGAAGTCAGGGGCGCCCGTCACAACGGGCTGATCGAGCGCGCCGAAGCGCACCTGTACCGCGCCTGCCTTGACCCCCGCGAGGTCCAGCACGTCGCGCAGGCGCACGCCGAGCCATTTGGCATTGCCCATCGCGCCGTTGCCCCATTGCGCGCCGGCGACACGCGGCTGGAACAACCCACGGCTGTTGCCCGAGCACTGATTGACCGCTGCCATCTCGACGCGCGGCAGGCGCAGCAGTTGGGCAAGGCTGATCGACAGCGGTCTGTTGACGTGGCCGAAGACCTTGAGGCGAAAGCTCTCGACGTCGATCGAGGTCGGGATGTCGGCCCAGTGCCAGCGGACGAAGAACTGGTCGTTGGGCGTGAACACCGACTTGTCGAACACGTCCATCGGCGTCTCCAACAGCGGAGGATGGATGCGTTGGAGGATCATGCTGCCCTTGCCAGGAAAGGCGCTGGTCATCGGCCGCTCGGCATTGCCGCCAGGCAGCTTCAGGTCGACGAGCTGCTGCGCCAGCGCAGGTGCTGCGGCAAGGCCGGCGGTGCCGAGCGCCGTACGCCTGAGAAAGCGGCGACGGCTGGTTTCACTCGCCAGCGCGGCGTCAAAATTGTCCATGACAAGGCTCTCCTGTGGCCAGCCACGCTGGCGGATCGAAGGGGCGTTCTGCAAGTGATCGGACCGACTGATCCGATCATCAGGGTGGATCAGTTCGGGGTAGCGATGCAGGGCGAGACGAACAGGTTGCCGCGCCATGCTCCGGCGAGCGTCTTGGCACCGACCAGCAGCCACATCGCCGCGAGCGCGATCGTCAGCACCGTGCCGACGATACCGAAGAAGCCGAGGTTCAGCGTCGTACCGAGGCGGAAGGTGGCGACGGTGTAGACGCCGAGCGGGAAGGTATAGCCCCACCAGCCAAGGTTGAATGGGACGCCGGCGCGCCAGTAGCGGATGGTGATGAGCGTCGCGAGCGCCAGCCACCACAGGCCGAAACCCCACAGGCAGAGCCCGGCGACGACGCCGATCCCTTGCGCGACGGTACCGACACCGACCAGCCCGTGCGCCGCGAGGATCGCCGGCGCATCCGCCCCAAGCACCAGCATACCCAGCGCCCCGGTGCCGATCGGCCCCAGCGCGAGCCAGGAGGATGCCGCCATGCTCTCGTGCGGGAGCTTGTGGAGCGCCATGCGCAGGATCAGAATAGCGAGGATGCCAAACGCGACCGGCACCGAATAGGCCCACAGCACATACGAGGTCGCGAGCGTCACGATCTGCGCGTGGGGATCGGTCAGATGCGGAGCGAGTAGCCCGCCGCTGGCACCCGCCACTTCCGCTGCGACGACCGGCAGCAGCCATACCGCGGTCATGCCGTCCAGGCTGTGCTCGTGGCGGGTAAACATCAGGTAGGGGATCAACACGCCGCAGGCGAGCGACATGGCGACGTCGATCCACCACAGGACGTGTGCGACCGGCACGATGCCGTTACCGAATCGCGCGATCCCGAAGGCGAGACATCCGTTGATGATCGTCGCCAGGCCCATCGGGATGGTCCCGATGAACATCGACACGGTGTTGTGGCCGAAGATGCGCCGTGCCTCATGCCCGAACATCGCCCAGCGCGCGCCATAGAGACCGGCGAACAGGATGAAGAGCGCGATGTTGAAGAACCACAACACCTCGCCAATCGGTTTGAGCGCGGGGCCGATGCCGGGCACCTGCGGCAGCGCGAGAGCGAGGATGCCGGTGCCCATGGTCGCGGCAAACCAGTTGGGTGTGAACTGGCGGATCATCTCGCGCGGGTGATCGAGCCTGCTTAGCGGCTTGAGGCCGGTCAGGGCCGAAGGTGCGTCGGCAGTCATGCGACCTGCTCCTTGATGAGGTCCGTCAGCGCGTCGGCCGCGCGGGTGCGATAGCGTTCCTTGTGGCGCAGCGCGTGGAAGGCGCGATCGGGTAACTCAAGCGCCAGCTCGACCAGATCGCCGGCCTTGAGCGCGCGTGCGACGACCAATCGCGACAACACAGCGACGCCGGCACCGGCCTCGACCGCGGTACGCACCGCCTCGTTGGACGGCAGCGTCATCGCTACCGTCAGCTGGGCCGGATCAAACCCGCGCGTTCGCAGCACGTCCTCGAAGGTCGAGCGCGTGCCCGAACCCTGCTCGCGGACGATCCAGCGTGCAGCGCGAAGCCAGTCCTCGTCGACACGCTCGGCGTCCCTGCGTCCGACCAGCACCATCGGATCGCGTCCGACTTCCCAATGCGCCAGCGCTGGTTCGTCCACTTCGCCTTCAACGAAACCGAGTTCCGCCGCTCCGCTAAGGACCTGCGCTGCCGCGCCTTCGGTGTTGTCGATCGCCAGCTCGACCGCGATCTGCGGGTGGCGCTCGTGGAAGGCGGCAAGCCTTGCGGGCAACCAGTAGCTTGCGATCGTCTGGCTGGCGACGATCCGCAACGAACCACGGGCAAGCCCGGCATAGTCCGCCAGCATCGTCTCGGCATGCGCTGCCCGCCCCAGCACCGCGCGCGCTTCCTCCAGAAAGCCGCGGCCCGCTTCGGTCAGCTGGATGCCACGCCCGACGCGGTGAAACAGAGGAACCCCGTAGCGCGCTTCGAGGGCCGCGACCGCGCCGGAGGCAGCGGACTGCGTGACGTTCAGCACCTCTGCTGCCTTGGTGACGTGTTCGCGCTCGGCGACACCGACGAAGATTCTGAGCTGCTCCAGGGTCATGCAGCTTGTATCGCGGAAACTGATCGATACGACCAACCGTTTGATCTGTTTGTTCCAATCTGGATATCGGAACGATTGGTAATCCTTCGTCTGCGATAGTCTTGAAGGCTTGAAGCGATCCGCGCGCTTGCGGCGTTGGTTCGTCCATGACTGATATGATCGAGCGCAAATCCGATCCCTACAACGCCGAGCCGACGCCCGGCGCGCTGATCGAGCGGTTCCTGACGCCGCAGGCGCTGTTCTACGTGCGCAGCCATGGTGCAGTGCCCGATCTGCCTGCCGATCACCGGATCGAAGTGAGCGGGACGGGCATGGCGAGCCGCTCCTTCTCGGTGGAGGAACTGAAAAGCGCGTTGGCCACGCGGACGGTGACGGCAGTTCTCCAGTGCGCCGGCAACCGGCGCACGGATCTCCAGCAGGTCGCTAGAACGTCCGGCGACCCCTGGGACGTGGGCGCGATCGGCAATGCGGAATGGACCGGCGTACGACTGTCCGACGTACTGGATGCCGTCGGTGCGCCGAATGCGTCCGACCTGTTCGTGGCGTTCACCGGCGCGGACGAGGTGGACGTCGAAGGCGAGGAAGCATTGTTCGGGGTCTCGATCGCCATGGACAAGGCGCGGCAACCCGACGTCCTTATTGCCTGGGCGATGAACGGCGAGCCGCTGACGCCCGAACACGGCGCACCGCTCCGCATGGTGGTGCCGGGCTATGCCGGGGTGCGGAGCGCCAAATGGCTGACACGGATCGAGGTGCGCGAGACGCCATCCGACGCACCGATCCAGGCGCACGACTACAAGCTCTTTCCTGCCGATGTGACGAGCGACACCGTCGACTGGAGCCAGGGTCTGACCATCAATGCCATGCCGCTCAACGCCGCGATCTGCGTGCCCGGCTCTGGCGAAAGCCTGCCGGCCGGGGAGGTGCGGATCGAGGGCTATGCCATCGCCTATGATCGCCGCGTCTCTCGGGTCGAAGTGTCGGTAAACGGTGGTCGCGACTGGCAACAGGCGACGTTCACCGATGATCCGGAGGCGCACTGGGGTTGGCGGCGCTGGACCCTCGACGCCACGCTCGCCAAGGGGCGCCAGCACCTTGTCGTGCGCGCCTTCGACGAGACTGGACAGGGTCAGCCCGAGCGGCCGGATACGGTGTGGAACTTCGCCGGCTATCTGTGCACCGCCTGGCATCATGTGCACGTGCTGGTCGAATGATCGAAGCATCAGCGGCATCGGACCTCGGCTTCTGGATCGATGCGATCGGGCGGCTGGTGGTGGCGACCGCGGCTGGGATGGTGCTCGGCTGGGAACGCTCGCGCGAGAACCGGCAGATCATGGGATTGCGAACGCTGGGTCTGGTCGGTCTGGCGAGCTGCATCGCCGTGCAGGCGATCGTGCACAGTGGCTTGCCGAACGTAAACGCCGATGCCGCAGGACGGGCGATGCAGGGCATTCTGTCCGGCGTCGGCTTCATCGGTGCCGGCGCGGTGCTGCGGGTCGGCCAGGGTCAGGAAGTGCATGGATTGGCGACCGCCGCGTGCATCTGGGTCACGGCCACGATCGGCGCGGCAGCAGGGTTGGCGGTGTGGCCGCTCATCATCGGCGGGTTGAGCCTTGCGATGCTCGTACTGTTCGCGGGCGCTCCGCTCGAACGTCGCATTCGCGAGCGGGCCAGGCTGACTCCGGCAGAGGCCGACCGGAAGGATGCCGAGCGCAAGCCGTGATCCCGCTGGTCCGCCCAGTGCCTGTCGGCGCTAAGAAGCGGCCAGGCGCTATCAGGAGACAAGCCCCGCATCGGCCTGGCGCCGGACCTCATCGGCGATCGGATGCAGCTCGGCAGCGGGTCGCTCGCCCACTACACTATAGCCGATCCCGTCGACAGCCCATGTGACCCGGCCCATGGTCCCGCTGGACGTGCTGGTCATGCTTGCGCTCTTGTCGATTTGCATAGGCCTCGTCAGCACCGCGAGCTTTGACGCTTGCGGTCCATCGTAGAGGAGAAGAACCGCAGGGCCGTGGGGCGTCGCGACCAATCGCCCCCCGCCATAGCGGTAACCGGCTGTGCTGAGGTCCGGGATGGTCACGCGCTCACCCAATCGGGCGGAGGTCCACCGGATCAGCATGGCGCGCTGGTCGGGGCCGATTTCCGCCGGTCGTATCCGGTCGGCGGCATAGACACGGAAATTGTCACTCGCCTCGTTGGCCAGCGCCGCGATGCCCGCGCGGGGTTCGCCGCTCCAACGCGCACTCGACCAGCCCCCGCCAAACCCGACCGCCAGCAGAAGCGACGCGGCGATGGCGAGTTGCCAACGCGGTTGGCGTTGCCGTCCCCTGATGGCTGCGACGCGCATCGTCGCCGGGATAGGTTCATCCGCGATTGGAGCGAAAAGCGATGCAAGGGCTCGCGCCTGCTCCGCCTGCTCCCGCAAACGGGCATGCACGTCCGGCTGGCCTTCAAGGTAAGCGTCGACCAGACGCTGCCGCTCGGGCGACAGCCTGCCATCGATCCACGCGGCCAGATCGTCCTCTCCGATCGGGCTGGTCATCGAATACTCCTTAATCGTGGCCGTTCACCCTCCCGGAGGAGCGTCGCCAGACGGTCGCGCCCCCGCGATATGCGCGACATCACCGTTCCCAGCGGCACACCGACGACGGCAGCGACTTCCCCATATGACAGACCTTCGACGGAAATGAGGAGCAGCACCGTCCGCTGCTCCTCGGGCAACGCATCAAGTGCGCGCAACAGGTCTCGGTGGTGCAGGCCTGCGTCCTGATCGGCCGGGCGACCGAGCGCAACGTCGTCCACGAGGTGGAGCGGAACCGCCGTACCTCGCCGGACATGCTGCCGCTTATGATCGACCAACAGATTATGCAGGATTGCATAGACCCAGGGGCGAACCTCCGTCCCGCGTCGTTGCCGCCAGCGCCCGACCGCGCGCTCGAGGCAATCCTGCACCAGGTCATCCGCCATCGCCTGATCGCGCAACCACGACCGGGCATAACGGCGCAGACCGGGGACCAGGGGCTCGATCGCGGCGGCAAGCGGGTCCATCTCAGTCGCGCTGCACCTGCACGATGCGGCCCGGTGCGCCATTCACTACCTCGGCGACCGCCAGAAAGCGCCGGGGGGCCGCTGCACTGCCCTGAACGATCTGCCGGATCGGACCCGATGCGTTGACAATCGCCGCACCTGCCGGATTGCTCATGAAGTTCGCAAGCGGCTCTACCGCACCGCTGCCGTCCGCGTTGGCGGTGAGCACGAGCATGTAAGGCTTCTTGGGCTGCAAACCGGTAACGGCACTCTGCACGACCTGAATGATGCCCTGGTCGAAGAGGGTAATGCTGCTTGCCGCACCATTGCCGCCAACCGGCCCCATGTTCAGATGCACCGCCTTGCCTGCCGTACCGAGCGGTTGGAGATTGTCGGTGCCGGGGCCTGTCGGAACAGCGTTCGGCACATAGGCGATCGCCTGCGGTGCCTGTCCGACCGGCACGGTGGCAACGACCTTGTTGCCGGCGGTGTCGATCGCGGCAAGTTCATCGGCATTCTCCAGCCCGACATAGATGCGCCGGCCGTCGCCCGATGGCCAGACGCCGTGCGGCATCTTGCCGACCGGGATGGTGGCGACAAGCGCGAAGTCGGACGTGCGGAACACCTTCACCGCGTTTTCCCCGCCCACCGTGACATAGGCGAACTGTCCCTTGACCGTGCGGGCGAAGTTGACGTGATTGGTGATCGGTCCGGTATCCAGCACCTTGAGGATCGCGAAAGGCGGCTTGGCATCGAATGCGACCGTCTTGCCGATGTCCTTCAGCGTGAACCAAACCTGCTTGCCGTCCGGCGTCGCGGCGATGTTGGGACAGAACGGACTCGGCTGCGCCACCTGTCCGACCTGCGCGTGGGTCGAGACATCGAACACGGCCAGCACCGGATTGAATGAGGAACAGACATAGCCGTATCGGCCATCGGGAGAGAAGATCGTCATGCCCGGACCACCGGGCGTCTTGATGCGACCGGTCTCCTTGTACGTCGTGGGGTCGAGCACGGCGATGTAATCCTCGCCGCGTACCGTGACCCACACCTCCTTGCCGTCCGGCGTGAAGAACGCCTCATGCGGACTGCGCCCGACATAGGTCGTGTGCTTGACGGTGTTGGTGGCGGTGTCGATCCACGACACGGCGTTGGATCCGATCGACACGACCGCCAGTGTTTTCCCGTCCGGCGAGAAGCCGAGGCCGTGAACCAGCACCTGCCCCTTGTAGAGCGGGGAAAAATTCATCGGCTGCGGATCGCCGAGCTTGATGACGCCGAGCAACCTGTTGTCGGCCGGGTCCGTTACCGACACCGTGTTGGAGAATTGTTCGGATGCATAGACGCGGTCGCGGTGGCTGACAGGCACGTCCTTGGCGTTCCACGGCGCCTGCTGAGCCATGGCAATGCCCGGTGCGGCGCTCATCAGCAAGGCGGCCGAGAGCAGGAAGGTCCGGATCATGTCAGTGCTCCATATGGCTGTGGTGGTCGCCGCCCTGCGTCGGGGCTGGCGTCGAAGGGGGTAGCGGCTGACCGATCGCCAACTTCATGGCGGCGATCTCCTGCTGCTGATCGATGATGATCTCCTGCGCGATGCGCTTGAGCTGCTCGTTATGGCCGTAGCGCAGCTCTGCCACCGCCATATCAATGGCGCCCTGGTGATGCGGAAGCATCATCGCGACGAAATCGCGGTCGACGTCGCCGGACGGCTTGACCATCATGCCCGCCATCATCCGGTCCATCGCGGCAGATACCATGCTGGCGTAGCCATCGGCGGGGGCGGCCGCGACTGCGCCGGTGAGCATGGCCGAAGCAGTCAGACCCAGCATCCAATTTCGTCTACGCATAAGCCTCCTGCGGATCAGTCTCGAAAGGGTAGACGACGCCCGTCGGGGTTTATTCCATGGGTGAGCCAATTATTGATCCTCAGCAAAACAATCGTCTCATCGTGACCCTGCCGTTGGTTGACCAGGTCGCCGTCGGACAGCATATGCTCGGGCACGGCGATGGATTTCCGCCGGGCCATTCGGCCGAACCGCCCTCGCAAGGGCCGATGATTCCTACCAGGCGCCGTAAGGCAGCAAGGAGGAATCGTGCGCGCGACATTTCGCAATCTCTACGACCAGTTCAACATGGCAGCGTTCATTCGCGATCGCCGCACCCATGCCATGTCGGTGCTGCGGTGGGCTTTGATCCTGGTCCCGATGGCCGCAACGGTGGGAACGCTCTGCGCAGCCTTCCTGTGGAGCCTCGATGCCGTAACCCGGATTCGCTTCGCCTTTCCCTGGCTGCTCTACCTGCTGCCGATCGGCGGGTTCGTGGTCGGACTGCTCTACCATCTGACAGGGCGCTCGGTCGAAGGTGGCAACAATCTTATCGTCGAGCAGATCCACGAACCGGGGGGCGGCGTGCCGCTGCGCATGGCCCCGCTCATTTTCTTCGGCACGGTCGTGACACATCTGTTTGGTGGATCGGCGGGGCGCGAAGGCACCGCCGTGCAATTGGGCGGCAGTCTTTCCGGCGGGTTCGGGCGCGCCCTCAAGCTGGATACGCAAGCAACGCGCATCCTGCTGATGACCGGGATCGCGGCAGGGTTCGGCGCAGTGTTCGGGACGCCGATCGCGGGAGCGGTCTTCGCGCTGGAGGTGCTGGCGATTGGCCGGGTCGAGTATCGCGCGCTGGTGCCGTGCCTGGTCGCGGCACTGGTCGGCGACTGGACCTGTCTTGCCTGGGGCATTCACCACGGCATCTACCATGTCGATGCGACAGTGCCGGTCGACGCTCTAATCGTCATCAAGGTTGGCGTCGCGGGCGTCGTATTCGGGTTAGTCGGACTAGCTTTTGCAGAGGCCAATCATGCGCTGGGCGGATGGCTGAAGCGCATGGTGCCTTATGGCCCACTACGACCCGTCATCGGTGGCGTGGCCGTGATCGCACTGGTCTGGCTGTTCGGCACGCGGGACTATCTCGGTCTGGGCACGCTAGCGGCGACGCCGGATGGCCTGACCATCGCCAGCTTCTTCGGCTCCAATACGGACCCGTGGAGCTGGGCGCTGAAGCTGCTCTTCACCGTCGTCACCCTTAGTACCGGCTTCAAGGGCGGGGAGGTGACACCGCTGTTCTTCATCGGCGCGGCGCTCGGCAATGCACTCGCGCCTATGTTCGGGGTGTCGACAGGGTTATTCGCGGCGATCGGCTTCGTTGCGCTGTTCGCGGGTGCGGCCAACACGCCGCTTGCCTGCACGTTCATGGGGATCGAATTGTTCGGGGCGGCCTATGCTGTGCCGATCGCGGTCGCATGCTTCGTCGCCTACCTTTGCTCGGGTCATAACGGCATTTATCTGTCGCAGCGCGTCGCAGTCCCCAAGGTGCCTGCTGCGCGCCTCACACCCGATGCGACCCTGCGTGATGCCCGCACGCACCGTGCTTCCCGCCGTCGCTCGCGCGTCTGATCCTGCTTCCTATCGAAAGGCCCATTATGCCTGATCGTTTCACCGTCCAGCACCGCGAGGTTGGAATGCTGCGCATCTATTTGAAGCCGTCTGACAAGGTCGGCCCACGTCGCTTCTGGGGTGCGAAACCTTTTTATCGCGAGCTGATCCGCACCGCGAAGGCGGACGGCATCATCAACGCCGTCGCGCAGAACATGCATTACGGCTTCAGCAATCGCGGCCCAATCCGGGAAAATGGATCGGAGATTGCCGATCCGCATCTGACTATCTGCGTCGAGCTGGTCGGCGAACGTGACCAGCTCAACATTTTCTGTCGCCGGCATGGCGATCTGCTCGGCAACAAGGTGATAGTTTACAAACAATTGGAGCATTGGACGATCACGCGCGAAACTGAGCGAACCAGAGCCTGATCGGCGTTCCCATAATGGAACTTCCAGAAGGACCGTCACGACAGGATTGGTCTGCCCGATGCGCGGGTCGATACGCTTTTCCCGAAACCTGTTCCCGATTGAGTTTTCCCGAAATGACCCGCTGTACATGGAGAAGCGGGACTGCTCCAGACGCTCAACGGTCGGTTCGCCATGCCGCGCTGCTGTGCCAGAAACGCTAACCGGGGCGCTGACAGGCGTCACAACCGACCGAGACTGTTGAAAAACTCGGCAAGCAGGCAGTGCGACGACCTCGCGCGTAATATGACTGCGTTGAGGTGACCAATTCTAACAAGAAGTTGCAAAGATAGGCATGATACGAGAAGAATATTGCCCTGACCGACGCCTCTTCCGAGCCGAAGCAACTTTTTCAACAGCCTAGAACGGCTATGACACCGCTCAAAGACAGCTTTCAACCATCCCGAAATCTGCCTGTCGCCTAACCACCGATCCGTGTCGTTCGCTGTTCGTTCGGGCCTGGCGTACGCAAAGCGCACTTTCGTGCAGTGACCCCATGTGAACGAAGGGCGAGTTCTAGACCCACGACGGAGACCGCTATCCTTTCTCTGAATCCCGTTACTGCCCTTCCGCGCTGATGCTTTCTTGCTCCGGCGCTGGAAGGTGGCGGTAGAGTGTTGGAACTGAGACCCCGATCGCGGGGGCGATCTCACGCATCGGCATCCCGGACGCCAAGAGTTTGCGAGCAGCCGCGAGCCGGTTGGGCGTCATCACCGTCTTCCGGCCGCCCACCCTCCCCTCGCGCCGCGCCACCGCCAGGGCGGCTGTCGTGCGTTCGCGGTTAAGGTCGCGCTCCATTTCAGCCATGGCAGCCATAATGTGGAAGACGAGCTTGCCGGCAGTGCCGGCCGTGTCGATGCCGTCGGTCAGCGATCGGAACCCGATGCCGCGCTCCGCCAGATCAGCGGCCAGGTCGACCAACCCCTTCATCGTTCGGCCCAAGCGGTCGAGCTTCCACACGACCAACACGTCGCCGGGTCGGGCATGGGAGAGCGCGTCTGCCAAGCCGACGCGGTTCGCCTTCGCGCCGCTCGCCTTGTCGCTGAAGGTCCGTTTGCAACCTGCCTCGCGCAAAGCATGGAGCTGCGGTGTCAGATCTTGTTCGGCTGTCGAGACCCGGGCGTAGCCGATCAGCATAAAGCGTTCTCAAAACTCATCTCTTGTGCCTATCACGGGTCCCAGCAATCGAGAATGTGTTTTGATACGCCCGTGACCGCTGCTAGACGTTCTCACATGATGGCGCGTCAAAATCGATCGTTTGTGAACGGCAGAGATGAAACGCCTGCGCGCCCTGACGAAGAAAGCGGAACCTCGAGCGCGCCGCTAAATGCTGATACCATGCTCGACCCGGCACCGGGCGACGATCGTCCGGCTAGTCTCGATGCGATCATCAATGGGGCACTCACCGTGCTTGATCGCGTTGAACCGCAGGAGCTCTACCTTCCCGATCTCGCGCCTGACGATCAGGAGCGCGTTGATCACTTCCTGCGTCGTGGACGCGCCGAGGCGACGCTGCAATCCTATCGATCGGACTGGGACCTGTTCCTCGCCTGGTGCTCGGAGCGACGTTACCGTCCGCTGCCGGCGGCTCCGGCAACGGTCGCGGCGTTCCTGACCGAACTGGCTACCACAGGTTTTACTCCCGCGGCTGACCAGTTCACGAAGACGGGCAAGCTGCGTGTACGGCGCGAACCGAAGCCGCTGACGCGCGCAACGATTGACCGCCGACTTGCCGCGATTGTGTTCGCGCATCGGATGGGCAAGGTCGAGCCGCCCACGTCGCAGCCGGGCGCTGGTGATCTAGGACTTGTTGTCGGCGGAATTCGACGCACCAAAAAAGACGACGAAGTCGGTAAGAAGCGCGCGGCTGACGGCGACATTCTGCGTGACATGCTTCGCAGCATCACCGGCGACGATCTGCGGGCGCACCGCGACCGTGCCCTTCTCGCGATTGGAATGGGCGGCGCGTTTCGCCGCTCCGAACTGGTGGCGATCACGGTGGCGAGAGTGACGCGGGATCCAGAGGGGCTCACCATCAACGTGAAGTCGTCAAAGACGGACCAGTTTGGCGCTGGCCAAGGTGTCGCCGTGCTCGACGGACCCCGGCTGGAGCCGGTACGCCATTATAACGCCTGGATCGAGAAGGCCGGGATCACCGCAGGGCCGGTGTTTCGCAAGCTCACGCCGCAGGGCCGCCTCACCGAGCAGGCGATGAGCACCAAGGGCGTGGCGCTGGTGGTGAAGGCTGCCGCGGCCGCATCCGGCTATCCGCCCGAACTGTTCGCGGGCCATTCGTTGCGCGCGGGATTCCTCACCGAAGCCGGACGCCAGAACGCCAATCTGTTCAAGATGCGGCAGCACAGCCGCCATGCTTCGATCGATATGGTGGCCGAGTATGTCCGGGATACCGAGCGCTACCGCGATCACGCTGGGAAGGGGTTCATGTAGCAGAGATCGTTCGCCCAGCTGCGCTCGCACGCTCCTTTCAGACATAGGGTAACTGAAAGCACGAGGCGCTGCCACTCAGGCGGAAAAGGATGATCGAGGCTCAGACCGACACGTGCTATCAGTTACCGTATCCCGTTGCCCCACTCAGTGTGACCCCGAACGACGCATAGGGAAACTGAAAGCACGAGGATTTCCAGGACACGGTAACAGATAGCACGAGCCACGAGACGCGACTCTCGAAGCAACTGCCGTTTACCTTGTGAAAGTCGCAAGCCTCGGGTGTCCCAGGCGCGACCTCGTCGCCGAGCGACGGCGAGAAACCAGAACAAGGGAATGCCGTGCAGAAAAGAAAAACCCGGCACTAGGCCGGGCTTTTCGGAACCTCGGAGAGGCCGTGTGACAACGATCCCCTAATCGAGCTCCGAACACGCAGCAAGAAGAAAGCGCTCTGAGCGCCACGGACTTCTGCGTCCGCACGGGAATCCAAAGGGGATTTTCCGAATGAGCACCTATGTCTATGCTCCAGGCGCCGGTCACCGGCGGATAGATGAGCGCACCGCCGCCACCAACCAGCTTGCTCAGGCTTTCAATGGTCTTCCCGAGGACGTCAGCCACCGCCAAGTCCTCACCATGTTCAAGCGCGCGGCGCCCTATCTTGGTATCCCCCCTCGCCTCGTCCATGCCATCGATACGCTCATGAGCTGGTCCCGGCCGATCGACTGGTCCGATGGACAGCATCCAATTGTCTTCCCCTCTAACGAAAAGCTGACCCAGAAGCTCGGCATCGGAGTCCGGCAGCTGCAGAAGATGCTGACCAGTGCAGCCCGCTACGGCCTACTGACGCACCGTGACAGTGCGAACGGCAACCGGATCGGCGCCCGTGGCAAAGACGGCCGCCTGATCTACGCCTACGGGATCGATCTCAGCCCGCTTGGAGCCCGGTACCTGGAGTTTGTCGAGACTGCGAACGAAGGAAGCGCCGCCGATTTGCGGATCGAGGTCCTGCGTAAACGGCTGACGGCCGCTCGTCGTCGGATCCGCAGCTTGGCCCAATTGGTGGAGGATGAGGCGATCGAGGGGATCGATGCATGGACTGCGGTCGAGATCGCGCAGCTCGCAACTCGGCAGATGCGTCAGGTTCGCGATGAAACCCTCCTTTCTGCCTGCGTTGAGCAGATGGAGAGTCGCGCTGATGAGCTTGGTAAGAGCGTCACGGCAGCATTTGAGATGTCGAAACCTTCTCAGATTTACGAAAAAGATTCGCCCTCGGGCGTCCTCGACGACGCCCTCACTACAACTACAAAACAACCCCATACTGCTAAAGCAGAATACAGTAGTGGCTATCCGAAAAGAAGTAGCAGGGCCGGGTACGAC
Source organism: Sphingomonas sp. Leaf4 (assembly GCF_920939515.1). Classification (NCBI taxonomy): domain Bacteria; kingdom Pseudomonadati; phylum Pseudomonadota; class Alphaproteobacteria; order Sphingomonadales; family Sphingomonadaceae; genus Sphingomonas; species Sphingomonas sp. Leaf4. The sequence continues at coordinate 14,783 of NZ_CAKLBB010000016.1, forward strand.
GTCCGTGACGAACAACCGCAAACGGAGGTCGAGGCAGACCTGGCCAAGCACGGCGTCGATCCCGAGTTCATCGCGTCTGTGGTGCCCGAGTTTATCTTGACCAACACGCAACGGCCAACATGGGGCGCGCTGATCGGTACCGCCGAGCGGCTCGTCGACCAGACGGCAATTCACCGTAATGTCTGGCACGAAGCATGTCGGCTTATGGGGCAAAAGGGCGCGGCAGCTTCCGTGTTGGCAACGGCCCATAAGCACCTTCGTGGAGACGTTGAGCGTCCGGGCGCTTACCTCCGTGGCATGAACAAGCACGCTGCGTCGGGTCTTTTGAACCTTGGTCGGACGTTCCATGGCCTGAAGGACAATGCGCGGACCGAGGCCATGCGTTCACTCTCCACCGGTTCAGAGCCACGTTCGATTGGTCAGCTTGCGTCCGCTGCGCTCAAACTGGCCCGTACCGGCAGGTCGGCGCAGCTCCTGTGAGGGAGGATAGGGTAACTGAAAGCACGAGCCCCCTGCCCTGCTCACACGTTTTGCGATGGTAAACGCCCATTTGCTCACGCCAACAGGCGCGAATCCTCGTGCTTTCAGTTACCCTATGTCGGGACCGGGGTGATCCAGCGCTCGATGATGCTATGCTCAGGCGGGTTTTCGGAATGGAGCGATGATGGCTAGATCCCCCGCCCTACCGCGGCAAATTTCGCTGTTCGACATGGACAGCCCTCTCCATGGCAAGGTCCGTGGTGAGCGGAGCATCATGGATTTTCCTTTCTTCGTCTTATCGAAGAATGCCCACCTTGAGCCGATCGAGTACCGGCATGATCAGGTCACGATCCAAATCCGCCCGAGTGCGACCGGTGTCGCGACGATGTGGGACAAGGAAATCCTGCTCTACGTCGCCTCGCTGGTGGCGCAGGCGATCGCCGATGGGCAGGTCGCCGATGAGGACGTCACGTTTGCGGCGCATGACTTCTTTCGTATTACGGGCGTGGAGCGTCCGTCGATCCGGGATTATCGGCGGTTCGCCGAGGCATTAGAGCGTCTCCAGGGTACGCAGATCAAAACGAACATCGAGACCGGGTCGAAGATCGATCGGGGCTGGTTCTCTTGGCTTTCTGAAGCTCAAGTCGAATACGAGAAGATGGCCAACGGGGACGAACTGCTCCGGTACGTCCGTGTTCGCCCGTGCAATTGGCTGTACCGTGCGATCAAGCGAGATCAGCGTATCTACCATTATCATCACGACTACTTTCGACTCGGCGCCATTGAGCGACGGATGTACGAAATCGCTCACTGTTATTGTGAGAACGGGCCAATCGAGATTACGCTGGAGGATCTGCACCGGAAAATCGGCTCGATGGGACCGATGAAACGGCTGAAACAACTCGTGAAGACCATCGAGGGCGAGAACCGACTCCCAGAGTATGACGTCGATCTGGTTGAGACGGTAACCGGAGAACATACCGACTCGATCGGACGTCGGCGAAAGTCGGTGACCACCAGCGTAAGGATGCGACCGAAGCAGAAGTCTGTTGCAACTCCAATGCACGCTGCAGCTTAGCCCTACCCTGCCCTCTTCGCTGCTGTGGCGACTAACTTCCAAAGCGCTCCGTTAAGGCATCGGAAGTCTCTTCGTTGTAAGGCGCCTTTATGCCGCAAGCTACCCTCGACGCTTGGATCTCACTCTACGCCGCAGTCGGACTGCTCGTCGCGATGTGCGCGATCATCGCGGTGATCAAGACAATCCACGACTATCGCTCGGGAACCAGTATCCTGGCCACGACCACGGTGATGGACAAGGTTCTCGCGGCTCCGCGCGTTTGGGTTCGTTGGCAGCTCAACTACCTGCTCGGCGCGCCGGCGATACTCGCGATCGCCATGCTTTACGCCAATCACCTCGGGTTCGCGACGCTCGTCGACGTGTAGTTGAAGAGCTGGGCGCCGCGGAAGGTCGGCACACTGGTCGATAGTGACGCCGTCTGAATCGTGGCCGTCCTGAACGCGCTCGCGCTCCAGCCCCGCGTGATCGCTGAAACGTAGCCGATCGTCTCGCGAAACGGCGGGATACGCCCATTCAGACGAACCCGACCCGGTCCTGCGTTATAGGCCGCGAGCGCCAAGTCCACCCTCTTGAATTCGTCCAAATGCTCGCGAAGGTAGCGGGCTCCTCCCCTCAGGTTCTGCAGCGGATCGCGCGAGTTGAATACGCCCAGGTAAGCCGCGGTGCCCGGCATCAGCTGCGTAAGGCCCACCGCACCCTTCGGCGAGACGATCTGCGGATTGTACTGGCTCTCCTGCGCAACGAGCGCATCGAACAGCCCGACGGGAACCCCTGCCTCGCAGGCGACGGCCGAGATCAGCGGGTAATAGCGTGCGCGCCGCTGCTCGAGGTACATGGGCAGGTCCCCCCGGGGACGGTACGGTGAAATCGAACACGCGGCCGGGCTGTAGAGATACGGTGCCACCGCAGCCGCAGCCGCGAGACCCGATGTCGTCACTTTTCCGGTCCTCATCCAAAAGGGCACCGGGATGGACGACCGCTCGACCGGAGCCATTGCGATCGCCGGCGCGAACGACGGAGGCGGCGCCATGCCCGCGAAGTCCTGAGCAAGCATTTCCGCCGAGAGCGCCGTCGCCTCGTTGGGAAGAGCAGCCGGGATCTCGATACCAACGGGCTTCTTGCCCACCTCGATTACGAAACCGTCACCGACGTTTCTGAACGGCACCAGCTCGACCTGCTGAGCGGCAGCGCTGGTGATCGCCGCTGCGCCGGCAGCGACGCCGATCAGTAAGTTCGCAACAAGGGTCAGCCTGTTCGCCATGGCGGCAAGGGACCACACCCCTTCAGGCCTGACAACGTGGAATATTTTTACACCATTGCAGTGCAGAGCGCATTACACAGCGCGGCGCAAATCAATGTGTAGTGCGATTGTGCTTGCAAGGTGTAGCTCGCTTCGCCAATCACATGCAAAGACGCATGCAACGCGCATTGCACTGTAATGCTGGTTAGCAGTACAAAGGGACCGTCATGGCTGTCATTCTCGTGGGATCCATCAAAGGCGGGGTCGGCAAGTCCACCACCGCGCTCGCGCTAGCCTCGGAAATCAGGTCCGCGGGGCAGACGGTCTACGTCATCGACACGGATCCCCAGCTCTCCCTCTATCGCTGGTACGAGGACTGGAAGCTGAAGGATGGGATCGTGGTCGAAGACGGCCACAAGATGACGCAGAAGCAGCTGGAGACAGCCGTTTACGATGCATCGCAAGAATACCCCTTCGTGATCCTCGACGTGAAAGGGGCGATCAACGAGCAGGTGATGTACGCCACCCTGCAGGCGAACATGCTCATCATCCCTCAGCGTGCGTCGGCCGCGGACCTCGAGCGATCGATCGAGTTCCTTGACCGGCTCGAGTTCATCGAGCGTGCTCGGCAGAGGCCCCTCCCCCACCGCATCCTGTTCACCCAGCGCACGACCGCGATCACCTCGCGAGCCGAGCGCGAGATCATGGAGCAGACGCGCCAGGCGGCGCCGGTCTTCTCATCAGAGTTGTTCCTGGGCGACGCCTATCGCGCGATGTTTCTCTACCGAATGACGTTGGAGGAACTGGACGCTCATAACCTCGCGCGGACCGAGCGCGCCCGCCAGAATGTCCAAAGCCTCCTTCGGGAGATCGTTGCAATCATCACATCCGAGGTCAAAGCATGAGCGAAGCACCAGAACCCAAGAAGTTCGGCCGCGCCGCTCGTGAGCCCGCTGCTAGCGGTCTCGATCTTTCAGCAATGCGCCCTACTCCCGCCCCTCGCCCCAGCGCTGCCCCGATGGAGTTGCCCGACGAATATCAATCAGCGCCGACGGCGCGACGCCGTAGGGTGCGCGAGACGAAGAGCAAGTCCCTGACCATGAGGATTACCCCAACCACCTACACCCGCTTCAACGAATATTGCGACCGCGAGCAGCTCTCCTACCCTGACGCGCTTGATCGTCTTCTGGCGCTGGCTGAAGGCGCCAAGGACTAGGAGGGAAGGGGGTGAGGTGCATCATGAGAAAGGATGCACCATGACCCTAGTCGCCCTCAAACCCACGCAGCAGGTGGTCAATATCGTAGGTGCCCTGTGCGGCACGTGGCGCGGCTACCTCGCGATGTGCCGCTGCCCGGCCCACCAGGACAAGACCCCGAGCCTCTCGGTCCGGCAGGGCCATGAAGGGATCCTCGTTCACTGCTTCGCAGGCTGCGACGCGGACGACGTGCTGAGAGAGATCTCCCGGCTGAGGCCCGGCCAGCGTTACGAGCCGCCTAAGGCGGCACCGCTCGGCCGACAGCCGAATGTCGAGCGGCTTTGGAGCGAGGCCGTCCCGGTCGCCAGCACGCCTGCGGAGGTGTACTTGAGGCAGCGCGGGATCCGCGACGGGTTCGACGACCTCCGGTTTCACCCCCGATGCCCTTGGGGACCGAAGCCTACCACCCGGTTCCTCCCCGCGCTGATAGTCGCCGCCAGAGAAGGTCGAGCCCTACGCGCCGTTCAGCGGGTCTTCCTCGACCTCGAACACGGAGGCTATCTCGAGAAGGTGATGCTGGGGACCCCGGCTGGCGCGAGCTGGCAGGGCATGCGCGTGACGGACACGCTGGCGCTTGCCGAGGGTTTCGAGACGGCAGCTATGTTCACCCAGCATAACGGCATCCCGTGCTGGGCGACGCTCGGCGCCGCGAGGCTCGACCGCGTCCACATCCCGGACTCAGTCAGGACGTTGATCTTCGCCGAAGACAACGATCCCGAGGGAAGACGCGCCCGTCGGAAAGCGTGGGCAGCTTACCGTCCGCGTGGCTTGGATCTCCGGCGAATGCCGCCTCCGAGGCAATTCGGCGACTGGGCCGACGTCAGAACCGGAGCATAGAGGGAAGGGGGACTGGTCTGGTGAGCTGCGTCGTGCAGCCACAGAGCCAGGAGATCCCCATGAACGACCTGTTCGACGCCGCACGCGATCGTGCGTCATGTTGCACCGCTGCGGCGATGCGGCTCGTTCCCAGCCTTGAGGGCCAGGACAAGATCACGCGCGCCTTGCTCAACGAGGCGATGACGACCGCCTTCGGCGGTTCCGACGCCGACGGCCGCTGGACCCAGCGCGAGAGCTTCGAGGTACTTGAGCTTGCACTTGCATTTGCAATGCGAACTCGCAGTACAGATCGCTTGCACGTTGCGCATGATGATGTGCTGCAAGCTGCAGTGCTGCTCGATCGGCTTCCAACGCAGACCGTGAGAAGCGAGGAGCAGATCGAGTGGCAACAGTTCTCGACACCCCTCGACCTAGCTGCTGTTGCCCTGATCCTGGCGGCTCCCATGCCCTCCGACATCGTCCTCGAGCCGAGCGCCGGCAACGGCTTGCTGGTGGCCCAGCTTCCCACGGTCACGGCCCTCCAGCTCAACGAGATCGACCCTGCCCGGCGCGCCCGGCTGCAGGCGGTCTTTCCAGAAGCGCCAATCTCGGCTCATGACGGCGCAACGATCGGCAGCGCGATGGCAGCGTCGACCCGCCCGACACTGATCATCATGAATCCGCCATTCTCGCGCTCGATCGGGCACGGCACGGACTCGTTTGCCGCGGTTCGACACCTCCAGGCAGCGATCCGGCGCGTCCGCCCGAACGGCCGCGTGGTGGCGATCATGCCCGACTGGTTCACGAACTCCGCGCGCATGGGCCAAATCTGGACGACCACGCTGGAGCAGGTGACGGTCACGGTCACGTTGGTCCCGTTGAGGATTGCATCCGTGTTCGCCGAGAAGCCCCGACCGAACCCACCGGCTACGCCGGCGAGGAAGGCTTGCCCAACGAGACCGCCCTCGCGGCTCACCACGCGACCACGGACGCCTGTCTTGCCGGCGAAGGAGATGAACCCCTTCACATCGGACACCGCATACCGGCCGTTGGCTTGCGGGCAGGTCATGCGTTGCAGCTTGACGTAGACCTTCTCGCTGCTGAGATCGCCGCGAGCGGCGCCGTTGACGAGGCAGCCCTGGATGCGGGTCGTGAGCAGCTTTCCGTCACGGTATACGGACCGGGCGGGGCCGGTGATGCGAAGCACCACAGGAAGCGGATCAGACTGAGACTGCACACCGGCCGAGGCATCGACGCCGACGATTACCTTGGCCGTCGCGATCGAGTTCGGGGGCAGGTAGTTCGGGCTGTCGGTGTAACTCGTGGTCCCGCCCGAGATACGCGTGGCGGTGCCTGCCGGGCCACCTTCAAACGACACCAGCTTGATCTGGCGGGAGGACGCAACCGCCGCGGCTGCCGCCTCGCCCGGCGTCATCGGCGCGACAGGACCGCGAAAGTTTTGCGGACCCATCGGGCCATACATCGGCGCCGGAACGGGAGGAGCCGCGGGCGCGCTGCGCGCTTGCGAGAGCTGCTGGCGCAGCTGATCGTTCTCCTGCTGGTACGCGCCCATGACCCGCTGGCCGTCGGACGCCATCGACGTGTTCTGGCCTTGGAGCGCTGCGACCTGTTCCTGCAGAGCGTGCATCTGCGCGGCCTGGCCATCGACGGACTTCAGCTGGTTGTTCATCGACTGCATCTGCGCTTCGGAGGCGGCCTGCCACTCGCGCTGGCTCATGTTCTTGTTGACGATATCGTCGGTCGCGATCTTGGTTTCTCTGCCGTTCGCATCGGCAACCGTGGTCGGCTTGTCGTCGTCCATGATGTACCAGGAGCCGAGAACCAGAGCGACCGCCGCGGCCCCCGACATATACAGGAGCTGCTTTTTCCGGACCGCCTCGTTGCCGGCCATCATGTCGGAGCCGTCGCCCTCCTCGGGCTCGGCGTCGAGCTGCTTCGGCTTGCGTTTGAACATGTCTGCAAGGCTCATGGCCGGGCTCCGTTCGCGAGGCCGGCAGGCGTGACGATGTAGGCCGTCGTCGCCTCTCCCGGCTTGAGTTGAGGATTGGCGACGCTGACCGCGATCGCGTTCGACGGGGCGATGGTGCCCTCACCGAGCGCCACGGGCCGGCGGCCCTTGTTCTCGATCTTCAGCACCCGGCCGGCGAGCGCGGCGCCGCGGTACTCGGAGATCATCTGCACCTTGAGCGTCCCGACCATAACCGGATCCGTCTGGCTCGGCAGGATGTCGAACCCATCGAGGGACGCCGATTGGTACATCGCCTGAACGAGCGAGGCGGACGCCTCCTGCGGGGACGCGGCTTGGGCTACCTGCGGGGCGTTGTCCCCGACGATGTCCTTGTTCTCGACGAACACCTGCTGGGCGTCGTCTCCTCCCAACCGGCAGGCGAACTTGTAGACATAGCCCTTCGCGGTCGTGCCGAAAAACGACACGCGCTGGCGCGAGAAACCCTCGGGAACCGAGAGATAGATATCACCGCGTGTAGGCTCGTTGCACCCCGAAAGACATGGAACATGCCCCAGCCGGTCGGGATGGTAGCATCGACCTCAAGAGCAACGCGGTCGAGCGCCGCCCGAAGATCTTCGCCCTGCGGCCCACCTTCGCCGGGCGCGATCAGGTAAGAGAAATGGAAGTGTCGCTCACCGACACCATGCACTGGTTCGCCGTAACGCGCGAGATCGGCGCGGTAGCGGGCCTTCGCGCCGGTGTGGAACAACTCCAGCCGTTCGGCATCTTGCCTCTCGGGAGCCGCCCCGCGAAGGGCGACGTCCATCGCAGCGAGCAGCGAAGTTCGCTCATGAAGCGCGCACCGCCGGATGATCGGCGCCCACTCGGCGGAATTTCGAACTGCCTCGCTCGCCGGTCCGGGTTTGCGGACGTAATAGGTCCCGGCCGTGATCCCTTGCGGCCGCCCCTTCTCGTCGTGCGGACCGTCGACCTTAGTGCAGATCGGCGCTGACCCATGGCCCGGCACGATCACGACATTGTGGTCGTGACCAGCGCTCGAAGTCACCACACGGACGTCACACTGGAACGGTGGATCCAGAAAAGACTTCACGATCGCGGCAATGTCATCGCGAGTAAGCGCAGGCCCGCCCGGTGCCGGGCGCATGTCGTCGGTGAAGCCAGTGACGATGTAGCCACCACCGTGATTGGCTAGTGCGGCGATGTGCCGGGCGAGCTTTGCCTTGCCGATCCGATCGGTCGGCGCAATGACCTTATACTCCACTCCGAGCCGCTCGTTCGGCAAATCAACCAACTCGGTCAAATCCTGGGCAATGGCCATCGCACCGATCTTTCGCTGGAGAGAAGAATGGCTCGGCAGGTATCTGAGCCCCGCGTCAGTGGCAGCAACAGTCGCATGAGCGGTTGAATGTGGTCTCAGACGACTAGGGTCACTCCCGAACGATCTGCAAGTGCCCTGAAGCGCATCGCCAGCGTGGGGTCAGCGTCAATCCGGGTGGTGCTGACGACGCTCAGGCCCGCAGCCGGTACACGATCGCCGAAGAACATCATCGCCAGCGACGACGGATAGACGCGCGACTCCCAGACCATCCCGTGCGTGGCGGCGTCCTTTCGGTGCAGCGCCGCGGACCAGCGCCGCGTATCCGGGAACTCGCTCGCGGGTGTGTCGATCAACTGATTGCGAGCAATGCCGAGTTTCATCAGGTCCGGCGCGAGGAAAGAGCGCAGCGCCAGCGGGCTGGCGACCCGCAGCACCGAGCAGCGCACATCCGCGAGCTTGCTAAGCGGGTACGTCTTGAAGGACTGCGCCGGATCGAGATCGTGGAAGATCGTCTCGTAAACTGCGGCCTCGAACCCGTCCGCGGCATAGGCAGTCGGCACGCGTTTGCGCACGGGTCCGATCGGCGCGAACCGCGAGAAGCCGATCCCGGGGTTGAACGCGTCCCCGGCAAGGCGCTCAGCATGAATGCGCCAGAGAACCGCGCCTACGGCCAGATCGGTGACGTGGGTCGCAAAGGCGGTCGGCGGTTTGGGAACGATGCCGGTCGGCAGCAGCACCGTCACCCGCTGATCTCGTCGCTCTCATGCGCCGCAGCCTCGAGGACGGCCGCTTCATCGTCGAAAAGTTCCCTCGGAGCGGGTCCACCAAGCCACGAGTTGGACGACACGAACCAGAAAGCAGTTTGCCAAGGTGTCCGGTTCGCCGGCAGGACCTCTAGAACCCTCTTGATGAGGGGAAGCGGCTTGCCGTCGGCATCGAACTGGAACGTCGGGAAGCGATCCTGTCCCTGGTAGGGAACCGCAAAGACGCGCGCCTGCGCCTTCCAACGCGCCGCGGTCTGATGACGGTTCTTGGCTTCGTGTCCAGCACGCCCGGCAACCTCCGCGGAAGTGAGCGTTTCGACCTCGTGCATGAAGCGCTGGCGGATGGCGGTGTTGTCGGCCGCGACCGTGGTATGGAACTCGGCCATCGGATCATGCGTGTCGGCCAGGACGTCGAGGAGCTGCTCGATCTTGCGCTCGAGGTGCCTCGCTCGGACGTCGGGCAGCAGTTTGTCGACGATAGCGTAAAGCGCTTGGCGGTCCGGGTCAGCCGCGATGCTGGCCTTGGCCAGTTGCTCGATCGCGTGATCGACGGCCGTTCGATACTGTTCGGAGAAGCCCTCAACGGTAGGCGCTATACATAAAGTGTCATCGACCGTGCCGGATCGGGTGGTCCCGCGACGCTTGGCCGGCTTGGCGCGCGCGGTCTCGACCAAACTGGCGAAAACCAAATCGGCGAAGTCGCCCGGGTCGACGGCGTTAGCGAGGGTCGCCATGGACAGCTCCTGCAGTGAGTCTGGCTAACATATAAGCGATCTAACCGGGTTCGTCACCCTGATTGTTTATTCCAGTAAGTTCTATTCCTGGAAAAAAGAATGTGGCGGAAGATGGTGCTGTTGTCGGCTTTCTCGAACTGGTGGATATTGATCGCGCGCACCCTGCCTGAGCGCCTGATCCCAAAAACAGTGGACAACCCTCCGAACGACGGGCCGCGCGAGGCGTGGAGAGTTCTGCCGGATTGAACGTTCCTTCGGTGGATCGAAGCGGCACGTCAGATCGCGAGGTTTGCCGGGTCCAGCTCCACGCAGCGTTGTTGACCACCAATTTCGAGAAAGCGTTTCGAGACAGTTCTATTGTCGCGACCTCAGAGGGGTAGGTTTTGACGATCAGCTTGGACCCAAGGCTTCGATGATCCTGCAATCGGCCACGGTGTTGCGGCTACAGGAGTCGATCAGCGCGTCCAGCTCGCCAGCGAGCGCCGTCAGATCGGCAATTTTCCGCGTAATCGCATCCCGGTGCTGGTTGGCGATCACGTCCACGGCCATGCAGGACTGTTCGCGACGATCGGCGAGCCCCATCAACTCGCGTACCTGATCGATCGAGAAGCCAAGATCGCGCGAGCGACGAATGAAGGACAAGCGCCGCAGATGCTCGCCCTCGTAGGTTCGATAGTTGCCGGCCGACCGCGCGGGTGCCGGCAGCAAGCCGATCTGTTCGTAATAGCGGATCGTCTCGACCTTGGTGCCCGTCGCCGAGGCCAGCTTCCCGATCGTCAGTTTCTCAGACACAGCGCTTGACCCTCTAGCGACTAGAGGGTGCATATAGGCTGCCAGATCGATTCTATCGAGGTGGCGAAATGGCCTGCACGAGCTGCGAGTCCGACAAGGCGGGCACCCTCAACGACCCGAGATGGCGGCGTGCGCTGTGGACCGCGCTCGTCATCAATGGCGGCATGTTCGCGATCGAGATCATCGCAGGGGTCACGGGTGGGTCGAAGGCGCTCCAGGCCGACGCACTCGACTTCTTCGGTGACGCCGCCAATTACGCGATCAGCCTTGGTGTCGCCGGGATGGCGATAACTTGGCGCGCGCGGGCAGCGATGCTGAAGGGAGCGACGCTTGCCCTGCTCGGGCTCTATGTCCTGCTCGCGGCGGGGTGGGGTGCGCTCCACGGCGCTGTGCCCCACGCCGAGGTCATGGGCGTCGTGGGAGTTGCGGCGCTGATCGCGAACGTCGTGGTCGCAGTAATGTTGTACCGGTTCCGCAGCGGCGACGCCAACATGCGTTCGGTGTGGATCTGCTCGCGCAACGACGCGATCGGTAATATTGCGGTCGTGCTGGCTGCACTCGGCGTCTTCGGTCTGAACAGCGCCTGGCCCGATCTTGCGGTGGCTGCATTGATGGCGGTGCTCGGTCTGTCGGGTGGCTTTCAGACCATGCGACAGGCGCGTGCCGAACTGCGGTCCGGTTTTACGCCTGCCCCTTCCACTTACAGGCAGCCGTTACATGGCAATCGGTAAGCTGCTAAGGCGACGGCCGATGCACCGGCTCTCCGCCTTGTTCCTTTGTCTCATGCTCATGCTGTCGCTTGGGCTGGGATCGGTCGCGCATGCGACCGAAGGTGTGAGATGCGTCGATTCTACCTCCGCCAGCTCGCTCGAACATAGCGATGGTGACGGGGACCAGGTGCCGGCCGACGCCGACAAGGCATACCCGCACCATCATGGCGGATGCCACGGCCACCATATCGGCGTGCCGTTCGAGCCCAATCTTGCAGCTTCTCTGAGTGCCCTCCCTATGGCGCCGGTCGCATGGAACCACGATCCGATGGGACCAGTGCCTTCGGACCCAGCCCTGCGACCTCCCCAAGCCTGACGAGCGCCTAATCCGTCGGGAGCTTCCCGAGCGGCTTCCCGGTTCGTCAGGAGTTCGTCACAATGTCCCGTATTATCGCGGCCTTATTGGCCGTGGCGTCGTGCGCATCGATCGCGCACGCGCAATCGTCCGAGCCAGCATCGACCAGTCCCCCGCTCACGCTCGATCGGGCGTTGGCGCTCGCCGGTGCAACTGCCCCTAGCCTTGAAGCAGCCACGGCAGGGGTGCGAGCCGCCGAGGCGGGGCGTACCGTCGCAGGCTACCGCCCCAACCCGTCAATAGTCGCCGAGACCGAGAACATTGCCGGCAGCGGCCAATATCGGGGCCTCCGCAGTGCGGAGACAACAGCCGGCTTGGCGCTCCCGATCGAGCTTGGGGGCAAACGCTCGGCCCGGATAGCGGTCGCTGACGCGATCGGCAGCCGGGCGCGGATCGGAACGGCGCTGGCCGAGGCCGATCTCCGGCTCGCCGTCACGCAGCTCTACATCCAGGCAGCATCGGCCGAACGCCGCGTCTTCACAGCCCGCGAACAGGCCGGCATCGCCCGGGAGGCGCTACGCGCAGCCGGTGTCCGCGTGCAGGCGGGACGTGCGTCACCGCTCGAACAGCAGCGTGCCGATGTGCTGCGCATCAATGCAGAGACGGCCGTGGAGCGTGCCCAGCGGCTTGCCGAGGTCGCGCGGGACAATCTTGCGCGCCGGATCGGCCAGCCCGTGACCGGGTCCTTGGATCTCGCATGGTATGATCGCGTCGAGGGCTTCGGACCGGCAAGGCCGATCGAACCCGCCGGCACGCTGGCGCTGGCCGCCGCCCGCGCCGACGCGACGACAGCCGAGGCACAGGTGCGGCTCGCTCGATCGCAGCGCGTTCCCGATGTGACGTTGAGCGCCAGCGCACGACGGATCGAGGCGACCAACGACGTCGCCGCGGTGTTCGGGGTGTCCATCCCCTTCCCCGTCTTCAACAACGGTAAGGCTGCGATTGCCCAAGCCCGCGCGCAGAGCGATCAGGCGCAGGCGCTGCGGCGTGTTGCCGAGCTGGACGCGGCGCAGGATATCGCAAACGCGCAGGCCGAGGTGGCGAATGCCGCCACGTCCGCACGCAACGCGAGCGGTCCGGTGCTGGCGTCGGCAGCCGAGGCCGCTCGCATTGCGCGGATCGGCTACCGCGAGGGCAAGTTCGGCCAGCTCGATTTGCTCGATGCCGAGCGGACCCTATCCGAGACGCGGACCGCCGCGATCGACGCGCTCGCCACCTATCACGACGCAAAGGCACGCCTGGAACGGCTCGCTGCCGCCGCGCCCTCTCCTGAGGAAAGCAATCAATGACGAAGATCATCATGCGGGCGCTGGTGCCCGTGACCCTGGCCCTCATCCTTGCGGGATGCGGCGGTACCAGCAGCAGCGGTGAAGCCGGCGAGAAGGCCGGAGCCGAAAAGTCGGAAGGTGCCGAGGCCGGCGAGACCAACGAAGGTCCGAAGGATGTCGTCACCTTGTCCGCGCAGCAGATTGCGGATGCCGGCATCGAGGTCACGCGGCCAACGGTAGGTGGAGTCGCCGGTGCGATCGAGCTTTCGGCGACGATCGAGGGCGATCCGCAGGGCGTGCAGGTGGTGTCGGCGTCGGTGGGCGGGCGTCTCGTCTCACTGACCCGCAATCTCGGACAAACCGTCGGCCGCGGCGATCCGCTCGCCATCATCGAGAGCCGCGAAGCCGCGTCACTCAAGGCGGAGGTCGAGGCCGCTCGGGCTCGTGCCGCCCTCGCGCAATCGAACCTTCGTCGCGAGCAGCGCCTGTTTGCCGAGCGCGTGTCGCCGGAACAGGATCTCGTCGCGGCGCGGACCGCCGCGACGGAAGCCAGTATTGCGCTGCGCCTGGCGCAGCAGCAATTGTCCGCGACCGGCAGCGGGGGCGGTGCGCTCAACCGCATCGCGGTGCGCTCGCCGATCGCCGGCCAAGTCATCGCGCGCTCGGCGACGCTCGGGCAGACGGTCGCGGCCGACGCCGAGCTTTTCCGGGTCGCCAACCTATCCAAGGTCACGGTCGCGACTTCGTTGGTGCCGAGCGATGCGGGCCGGGTGAAGCCCGGCGCGCGCGTTGAGGTCACAGCAGCGGGTCGCCGCCAGGAGGGGCGCGTCACCTTCGTCTCCCCCGTTCTGGACGAGACCACGCGCTTGGTGCCGGTGATCGTCACGCTCGACAATGCCGGCAGCACATGGCGCGTCGGCGAGACGGTCAATGTGTCGATACTGGTGCCCGCAAGCGGGGACCGCACCGTTGCGGTGCCATCGGCTGCGGTCCAGATGATCGAGGACAAGTCGTTCGTCTTCGTGCGGACTCCCACAGGGTTCCGGGCAACGCCGGTGACATTGGGGCGGACCAACGGCGGTCAGGTCGTCGTCACGTCCGGGCTCACAGGCTCGGAGCGGATCGCCTCCACCAACAGCTTCACGCTTAAGGCCGAACTCGGCAAGGGCGAAGGCGGGGACGAGGACTGAGCCATGATCGGTCGCATCGTCACCCTCTCCGTCGAGAAGCGCTGGCTTGTCCTGCTTTTCACGGTCGCCGCGGCTCTGCTCGGGATCGGCGCGCTGCGCCAGCTCCCGATCGACGCCGTTCCCGACATCACCAACAACCAGGTGCAGATCAACGTCGTCGCCCCTGCCCTCTCCCCCGATCAGATCGAGAAGCAAGTCGCGTTCACGGTCGAGACTGCGCTCGCCGGCATCCCCGGCCTTGAATATACTCGTTCGCTCAGCCGCAACGGGTTCGCCCAGGTCACGGCCGTCTTTAATGAAAAGACCGATATCTACTTTGCCCGACAGCAGGTGGCCGAGCGGCTGCGGACTGCGGAGGAAGACCTTCCCGAGGGCGTGAACCCCGAAATGGGGCCGATCGCGACCGGGCTCGGCGACATCTTCATGTGGACCGTCGAGTACCGCGAGCTGGATCAGGTTCGTCATCGCAACGGCGAGCCCGGGCTGCAACGAGACGGCAGCTACATCACGCCTGAAGGTGATCACCTCGTCAGCGAGGCTGACAAGGCGACCTACCTGCGCACCGTCCAGGATTGGATCGTCACGCCTCAGCTCAAAAGCACCGAAGGATTGGCGGGGGTCGACTCCCTTGGCGGCTACACCAAGGAATATCTCGTCGTGCCCGACGTGCAGCGCATGGCCGCAATGCGGCTGACGCTGCAAGATCTCACCACGGCGCTGGAGCGCAACAACACCAGCGCGGGCGCTGGGGTCGTCAACCGCAACGGCGAAGGGCTCGCCGTCCGATCCGATGGGCGGGTGCGCAATGCCGACGAGCTTGCCCGAACCGTTGTCGCCACCCGCGAAGGTGTGCCGATCCTGCTTAACCAGATCGCGACCATCCGCACCGGGCAGGCACTGCGCATGGGTTCGGCGTCCGAGAACGGCCACGAAGTGGTGGTCGGAACCGCCGTCATGCGGATTGGCGAGAATAGCCGCACCGTTTCGACGGGGGTGGGCGAACGGCTGACGCAGATCGGGCGCTCGTTGCCGGTCGATGTGGTCGTGAAGCCCGTGATGAACCGGACCGAGCTTGTAAACTCCACCATATCGACGGTCGCCCGCAATCTCGCCGAAGGCGCGCTGCTGGTCATCGTCGTCCTGTTCGCCCTGCTCGGCAACTTCCGCGCGGCGCTAATCGCGGCTCTTGTCATCCCGATCACGATGCTGCTCACCAGCATCGGCATGTTGGAGGCGGGCGTCTCGGCCAATCTGATGAGCCTCGGCGCGCTCGATTTCGGCCTGATCGTCGATGGTGCCGTCATCATCGTCGAGAACGCATTGCGACGTCTCGCCGAAGCCCAGCATGGCCGTGACGGCGAGCTGACGATGGAACAGCGGCTCGGGTTGGTCGCGGCGTCCGCCCGCGAGATGATCCGGCCCTCCGTCTATGGGCAGGCGATCATCATCCTTGTTTATGCGCCCTTGCTCACCTTCACCGGCGTCGAAGGCAAGATGTTCGAGCCAATGGCGCTCACCGTCATCATCGCGCTCGTGTTCGCCTTCATCCTGTCGCTGACCTTCGTCCCTGCGGCGATCGCCATCTGGCTCAGCAAGCGGGTGGAGGAGAAGGAAAGCCGGGCCGTGACGTTCCTCCGGCAGCGCTACGAACCGGGGCTCGACGCGGCGATGCGCCGCCCGACGCTCACCATCGGCGTCGCGATCGGCGCGCTGGCGCTTGCCGGCGTGGCCTTCACCACTTTGGGGCAGGAGTTCTTGCCTCAACTCGACGAGGGCAACTTGCTTGTGCAGGCCGTTCGCGTTCCAGGCACATCGGTCGACCAAAGCCAGGCGATGCAGTTCCAGGTGGAAAAGGCGCTCGCCAAGGCACCCGAGGTCCGTTTCGCCTTTTCGCGCACGGGTACGTCCGAGATTGCTTCCGACCCGATGCCGGCAAATATCACGGATACGTTCGTCATCCTGAAGCCGAAGGCGGAGTGGCCCGATCCCGGTCTTTCCAAGGAGGAGCTGGTGGAGCGCCTGGAGAAGCGACTCTCCGCTCTTCCAGGCAACGCCTACGAGATCACGCAACCGATCCAGATGCGGTTCAACGAATTGATCGCCGGCGTGCGCGGCGACATCGCGATCAAGGTGTTTGGCGACGACTTCGGCGAGATGAATGCGACCGCCGATCGGATCGCCGGCATTCTGCGCCGGACCCAAGGTGCCGCAGACGTGCGGGTCGAGCAGACCGAAGGCCTGCCGATGCTCGACATCCGACCGAACCGCACCGCCATGTCGCGCGTCGGGGTAACGGCCGGCGACGTGCAGGACACAGTCGCCGCTGCCATCGGCGGACGACAGGCCGGCGTGATCTTCGAGGGGGATCGTCGCTTCCCCGTCGTGGTCCGGATGGCGGAAAGCGCACGATCGGACCTGACGGCCATCGCCCAGGTGCCGGTGCCGACCGCAGCAGGTGGCTTCGTACCGCTGTCTACCGTGGCCGATATCGCCGTTGTCGATGGTCCCAACCAGATCAGCCGCGAGAACGGCAAACGGCGTGTCGTGGTGCAGGCGAACGTGCGCGACCGCGATGTGGCCGGCGTCGTGGCCGATGCCCGGGCGGCGATCGACGCCCAAGTGAAGCTACCGGCAGGGACGTACCTCGAATGGGGTGGTCAGTTCGAGAACCTCGCGTCTGCCCGTGACCGGCTGAGCGTCGTCGTCCCCATCTGCTTCATCGTCATCATGTTCCTGCTCTACGGTGCGCTCGGCTCTGTCAGGGACGCGCTGATCGTGTTCACCGGCGTTCCGCTGGCGCTGGTGGGAGGCATTCTTGCGTTGGTGCTGAGAGGCATGCCCTTCTCCATTTCCGCGGCTGTCGGCTTCATCGCGCTTTCCGGCATCGCGGTCCTCAACGGGTTGGTCATGGTGACGTCGATTCACGATTTGATGCGGGACGGCATGGATCGCGCGCTTGCGGCCCACCAAGGCGCGCTGGTCCGGCTCAGGCCTGTCGCGATGACCGCCCTCGTGGCCTCGCTCGGTTTCGTGCCGATGGCGTTGGGGCACGGCGCAGGAGCGGAGGTGCAAAAGCCACTGGCGACCGTCGTCATCGGGGGCCTGATCTCCGCGACACTGCTCACCTTGTTCGTGCTGCCGACGCTCTACGCCCGCTTCGGAAGCCGCGGGCTGCCCGCACCAACGGACGGACACGTCGAACTCCCGCCTCTCCCCGCGCAGGCGCACTGAAAGGCATAATCATGCACGACCATGCAGCGGGCGGACACGCCCACGACCACACCGCCGGCGCCAATGCCAAGATGCTAAGCTGGGCGCTGGCGCTCACGACCGTCTACCTCGTCGCCGAGGTTGTCGGGGCCTTCGTCTTCAACAGCCTCGCGCTTCTTTCTGACGCGGCCCACATGCTGACTGACGTGGCTGCGCTGGTGATCGCGCTGCTCGCGATCCGGTTCGGGCAGAAGCCGGCCGACGACAAACGGACGTTTGGCTACAAGCGGTTCGAGATCTTGGCCGCCGCCTTTAACGCCCTGCTGTTGTTCGGCGTGGCGATCTACGTGCTGGTCGAGGCGGTGCAGCGCTTCCGCCAGCCCGAGGCGGTCCAGTCGACGGGGATGATGATCGTCGCGGCGATCGGCCTCGTGGTGAACCTCATATCGATGAAGTTGCTCACGTCCGGCAAGGACACCAGCATGAACGTCAAGGGCGCGTACCTTGAGGTCTGGGCCGACATGATCGGCTCCGTGGGCGTGATCGCGGGAGCGCTCGCGATCCGGTTCACCGGGTGGACGTGGGTCGATCCGATCGTGGCGGTTGGGATCGGGTTATGGGTGCTGCCCCGGACATGGGTGCTGCTCCGGGACACGACCAACGTGTTGTTGGAGGGCGTTCCCGGAGGGATCAAGTTGCCCGAGTTGCGTGCCGGCATCGCCGACTTGCCCGGAGTTGCCGGGGTCCACGACCTCCATGTCTGGTCGATGGCATCCGACGACATCAACTGCACCGCACACGTCACGCTTGCTGATGGCGCCGATGCCGATGCGGTCAGGAAGAGGGTGGCGGACCTGCTCGATAGCCGGTTCGGAATCGAGCATTGTACGATCCAGACCGAGGCAGCAGCCGAGCCTTGCGAGGACACCGGGCACCTGCACCCGTGAGCCCGATGTGACGACAAGAAAGCGATGGCGATGGACGGAGGAAGCCGACGCAGAGCTTCGCCATCGGATTGCCACGAAACAGCCCTTGGCGACGATCGCCAGGGAGATGGGCAGAACCATGGACGGCGTTCGCGGCAGGGCGGCATCGCTACGGGTCGCTCTTCCGTCTCCTGCGCGGCCTTGGCGTGAAACAGTGAAGCGTGGTCCTAAACCGAAGCCGGTGAAAACCCTGCCGACCGGCGAAGAATGAGGCCACGTAGCTGAGGGCCAAACCGGCATGCCGCGTATTGTTCTACGGGCGGGGGGGCTTAGCGGAGACGACCGATGCACCACCAGATGAGCGCCGAAATGCAGGCCTGCATGGATGCCTGCCACCACTGCCACATCACCTGCCTGTCGATGACGACCCAGCATTGCCTTCAGGTAGGCGGCGCGCACGCTGCGCCTGACCACATCAAGATCATGCTCGATTGCGCACAGGTTTGCGCCACCTCGCTCGACTTCATGGCCCGCGGCTCCGACCAGCATAAGCTCGTGTGCGGCATCTGTGCCCAGATTTGCCGGGCCTGCGCGGCGAGCTGCAAAGAGCTGGACGGCATGGAGGAATGCGTCGCTGCGTGCGAGCGGTGCGCGGAGGAGTGCGAGAAGATGGCCGCGTGAGCGGCAAGGCGGGCGGCGTTCGGCCGCCCGCCCCTCACATCGCCGAAGCGGGTGGTTCGAGTGTTCCCAGCCATGCAACGAGCGCCAGGATCGCCCCTGCGCAGCTCGCCTCGACCGCAAGGCTGCGCCGCAGGGCGCGAAGCGCGCCATGGTGATCGGCCGCGGCGATCGCGCGCTCGAACGCCGGCGTAAGTCTAAAGCGGTTGAGTGACGCGAGCGCGAGCATTGCGCCGAAGAGCGCGAGCTTGGCGATCAGAAGCTGGCCGTAGCGCGTAGTCGTGAGGTCCGGCAGATTGGCGAGGCCGACCAGCAGCCACGTGTTGACGATGCCGGTGACGACGATCGTGCCGACCAGGATCGTGCCGACCAGCCCGAATCCATGCAGTGCGCGGTGCGTCAGGGTCAGATGGGCGGCGTCGACGCGGCCAACCGGCCGGGCGACGAGAAGCACGAGCCCGAGCAGCGCTCCGGCCCAGGCCCCGCCCGCAAGCAGATGGAGAATGTCAGTCCCCAGATGCACCCAGCCGACAGCGCCCTCGTCCATTGCGCCGTGCCCTGTCCAAGCAAGCGTGGCGAGCGCCACGGCCGCAGCGAACGCCACCAGGCCGAGCAGAGCCGCGCGACCGGATGCCGCGAGGGCCGCGATCAACGCCACCACGAGCGCAGCCATGCGCGCTTCCCACGCGGATCCGCGCCCGAAAACTTCGGCATCAGCTTTTCGCTGAACCGAAGCGCGAGACGCGCTGGCTTGGCGACAGTCGCGTTCGGCGCCGGTGAGGCGGACAGCAACTTAGGGTGAGCCTGAGCGGCGCTGGCGAGTCCGAGGATGGCAAGGGCGGCAGGGACTAGGGCGCGACGCATGAGGTTACTCCGTGATGTTCTGTCCATTCTACGCGGCACAGTCGCGCACCCCTCACGCGACCAATGAGGGATGATGGGCAGCGCTGCGTAACCAGTGTTAGAGGGGCGGAGTGGAAAACATGGATGATCTGGACAGAGCGTTGGCGAGATTGGCGGGAGCACCTGTTCCGGCCGCGCTGGACGACGTCGAAGCACGTGTTCTCGCCCGCATCGGCACCCGGCCGGTCGTGCGACAGGCCGGGCTCGGCATCGGTGTGGTGACGGTCGCGGCATTGGCGATCGGCATGATCGGCGCCGAGTTGCCGGCGACCGCGAGCCCTGCGGTGTCGCTCGCACCGCTCGGTGGGGCTTCGCCGCTCGCACCTTCGACTTTGCTGATAGGCGAGCCGTGACCTCGGCCAAGCGTGTCCTTCTGTGTGTCGTCCTCGCCTTTCTCGCAGCGATCGGAGGCGTGTTCGTCGGACGTGCGCTGTTGCCCCATCCCAAGCAGCCGGGCACCGCGCTGCACGAAGTATTGCACCACAAGCTCGCGCTTGATGCCGATCAGCAGGCAAAGCTGAAGGTTCTGGAGGACCGGTTCGCGGTGCAACGGCGCGCTCTCGAGCTGGAGTTGCGCGCGACCAATGCCCGGCTCGCCGAGGCGATCGAGGCCGAGCACGGCAACGGCCCGCGGGTCACGGCCGCGGTCGATCAGAGCCATGCCGCGATGGGCGAGCTGCAGAAGGCCACGTTGGCGCATATCTTCGCCATGCGGCAGCTTCTGCGGACCGATCAGACCTCCCAGTTCGACGACGCGGTGGTGAAGGCGCTCACCGACGGCCAGGGGTGAGCCTCGATTGGACCACGCTGTCCGATGGCGAGCTGGCGACGCTCAGCATCGCGGGTCGGCAGGCCGCTTTCGCCGAAATCGTGCGACGCTACCAACAGCCGGTGTTCCGGCTTGCGCGGGCATGTGTCGGCGAACCCGACGAAGCGCTCGATCTGGTGCAGGAGACGTTCGTGGCCGCACACCAGGCCCTCCCGCGCTACGACGGGCAGCGCGCCATGAGAGCGTGGCTTTCGACGATCGCGATCAACAAATGTCGTGACTGGGCGCGAAAGCGCACGGTGCGCCGGTTCTTCTCCTTCGCGGCCCCCATCGATCATCGGGCTGAAGCTGTGGAGGACGATCAGGTCGCGATCGACGACGGCGCAGCCGACCGCCAGGAGCTGGACCGGGTAACAAAAGCCATTTCCGCTCTGCCCATGAATCTGAAAGAGGCTCTGGTGCTGCGCACCATCGAGGGTTTGAGCCAAGCCGAAAGCGCCGACGTGCTGGGGATCAGCCAGAAGGCTGTCGAAACCCGCCTCTACCGTGCCCGCTCGCGCCTCCTCGAAAAGTTGAACACCGAACAAGGGATCGGCGTGCGGGACGCGTAGAAGGAGTGAAACGGGTCAGTAGCGGCCCACCTTCGAGGAGCTTTCATGTCGCGCGTTCTCGACCGCCGCCAAGTGCTGCGCGGTGCCACCCTAGCCGGAAGCGGCCTTGCTCTGTCGGCCTATATGCCGGCGTGGGCGCAGCCGGTGTCCGCAGGCATCGCCAAGCCGTTGCCGACAGTTTCGGGCGACGACATTACGCTAAAGATCGCTCACCAGATGATGATGATCGACGGGCGGCAGAGCCACGCGATCGGCATCAACGGCACCGTGCCCGCTCCGCTCATCCGCTTGCGCGAGGGGCAGAACGTGCGCCTCCACGTCGTTAACGATCTGGATGAGGAAACCTCTATTCATTGGCACGGGCTGCTGGTGCCCTTTCAGATGGACGGCGTGCCCGGCATTGCCTTTCCAGGCATCCCGGCACGATCGACCTTCACCTACGAGTTCCCGATCATCCAGAGCGGCACCTACTGGTATCACAGCCACTCGGGCCTCCAGGAGCAGGAGGGACATTACGGGCCGATCCTGATCGACCCCAAGGACCCCGACCCGGTGCAGTTCGATCGCGAGCACGTCATCGTGCTGTCCGATCACAGCTTCCAGCACCCGCACTACCTGTTCGACCGCCTCAAGAAGGAGTCGGGCTACTTCAACCGCCAGCGCCAGACCCTAAGCGGGCTGCTGGCGGGCAAGGATCAGCCGCTCAAAGAGCGGCTGATGTGGGGCAAGATGCGGATGGACCCCGCCGACGTCGCCGACGTGACCGCCTCGACCTACACCTATCTGGTCAACGGCCATGGTCCCAAGGACAATTGGACAGCGCTGTTCCGGCCGGGCGAGCGGGTCCGGCTTCGCTTCATCAACGCGTCGTCCATGACCACCTTCAACGTCCGCATCCCCGGCCTGCCGATGACGATCGTCGCGGCCGATGGATTGAACGTGCGCCCCGTTCAGATCGACGAGTTCCAGTTCGGCCCAGCCGAAACCTATGATGCGATCGTCACGCCGCCCGACATGCGCGCCTACACGCTGGTGGGCGAGAGCGTCGATCGCTCCGGCATGGCGCGCGCGACGCTCGCACCCCGCGAGGGCATGGCTGCCGAGGTCCCGCCGCTCCGCAAGCGGCCGCTCGCGACCATGAAGGACATGGGCATGGGCGGTCATGACATGAGCACCATGGATCACGGCTCCATGCCGGGCATGGAGAGCGGTGCGACTGGCGCGCAGGCCGGATCGATGGCGGGCATGGACCACAGCACGATGGACCATGGTGCGGGTGCCGGTTCGATGCAGGGCATGGACCATAGCCAGATGAACCATGGCGGGGCCGGCGCCGCTGCTGGCGCCATGGCCGGGATGACCGCGCCGCAGGCTCAGAGTGGCGCGATGGCCGGGATGGATCACGGATCGGGTGCGATGCAGGGCATGACGGATGGGCAGTCGATGGCGGGCATGGACATGGGCAGCATGAACATGCGCGATTTTTCGAAGGCCCCGGGCGTGAAGAAGGGTCCGGGTGTCCAGACCATTTCGGCCATGCCAGTCGATCGCACTGGCGAGCCAGGTCAGGGACTGGAGAACGTCGGGCACCGCGTGCTGACCTATCGCGATCTTGTTGCCCTAGACCGCAATCCCGACACGCGGGCACCCGAGCGCGAGATCAAGCTCCACCTGACCGGTAACATGGAACGGTACATGTGGGGCTTCGATGGCGAGAAGCTTTCGGAGAGCCCAGATCCGATCACCCTGCTGCACGGCGAAAGGGTGCGTGTCACCCTCATCAACGACACGATGATGGGCCATCCCATTCACATCCACGGTCACTTCTTCGACCTGGTGACGGGGAAAGGCGCTTACGCGCCCCGAAAACATACCGTGCTCGTCCAGCCAGGTGGCACGGTGAGCTGGGACGTGACAGGCGAGGAAGGCGATTGGGCGTTCCACTGCCACATGCTCTACCACATGCACGCAGGGATGATGCGCGTCGTCCAGGTCCGCAAGGCCGGGGAGGCGGCAGCGTGAACCGGTCGCTCCTTCTCGCCGGCCTCGCCTCGGCAGTCGTCGCCAGCCCAGTGGTCGGGCAAAGCATGGAGCATTCCATGCACAACATGCCGGGGATGACCATGCCGCCGAAGCCTGCGGCCAAGGCGGCCCCTAAGCCCGCGCGGAAAGCAGCCGTGAAACCCGCGGCCAAACGGAAGGCCCCTGTTCGGCGTACGGCTCCCCGTCGCGGCCCGGCCGCACAGGCTCCGGCGGCCGATCCGCACGCCGGTCACGACATGAGCGGGATGCAGGGCATGGGCGGGCAGCAGGCCGGGCCCGCCCAAGACCCGCACGCCGGCCACGACATGTCCGCTATGCCCAGTATGGGCTCCCCGGCAGCAGCGGGGCAGGACCCGCATGCCGGGCATGACATGAGCGCGATGCCCGGTATGGCGATGGAGGGTAGCCAGGCAGGCGCCAAGGTCGGGACCGACCTTCTTCCCGGCAACAAGCCCGCTCCCGCGCCGTCCGGCGATCATCTCGCCGATCGCTTCTGGGGGGCGAATGCCATGGCCAACTCGCGCGAGAACGATCTGCGGCGCGAGCATGGCGGGATGACCTACTATCAGGTGCTCTTCAATCTCGCGGAGTATCAGGCCCGCAAGGGAAGCGATGGCTACCGCTGGGATGGCGAGGCTTGGATCGGAGGCGACATCAACCGGCTCTGGCTGAAGTCGGAGGGTGAAGGCAGCTTCGGTAAGTCACTGGAAGGCGCCGAGGTGCAGGCGCTCTACAGCCACGCCCTCGATCCCTACTGGAACCTTCAGGCCGGCGTCCGCTACGACTTCAAGCCGAGCCCGTCGCGCACCTATGCGACGATCGGGATCGAGGGCTTGGCCCCCTACCAGTTCGAGGTCGAGGGTGCGCTGTTCCTCTCCAACAAGGGGGACGTGCTCGCCCGCGCCGAGGGCTATTACGACCAGCGCATCACCAACTACTTCGTTCTCCAGCCCAGGGTGGAGGCCAACTTCGCGGCCCAGGACGTGCGGGAGACCGGGATCGGCTCCGGGCTGACGGACCTGGAGGCCGGTTTGCGGCTTCGCTACGAGGGCCGCCGTGAGTTCGCGCCCTATATCGGCGTGTCGTGGGAACGGCAGTTCGGCGACACCGCCCGCTTCTCGCGGGCACGGGGCGACGACACGGGCGGCTTCAGCTTCGTCGCCGGCGTGAGGACCTGGTTCTGAGCCCGCGGCTCCGCCTCCACCTTGGAGCGAGCAAGATCCACCGCTGGCTTGCTCTTCTGATCGGCGCGCAGGCGATCGTCTGGTTCACCAGCGGCCTTGTGATGAGCCTGCTCCCCATCGACACCGTGCATGGCGATCACCGGATCGAACGGAACGCCGAGCCGGCGCTATCGAGCACCCAAGGGTTCGCGCCGATGCCTACCTTGCTTGCGTCGGCAGGAGCGCCGGTCCGCCAGCTTCAGCACCGCATGCTGCTCGGGCGGCCGATCGTCGAGGCACAGCTTGTGGATGGTCACATCCGTCTGCTGGACGCCCGTACGGCTGCGCCGCTTCCGCCACTGGATGCCAGGGTGGCAGGGACGATTGCTCAAAAGGCGTACCGAGGGGATGATGTACCCGCGCCCACCATCGAACGGGTCGAACAAGCCAGCACCGAGTATCGCGGGGCCTTGCCGGCCTGGCGGGCCACCTTCGTCGACGATGACGCTACCCGCATCTATGTAGCAGCCGACACGGGACGTCTCACGTCGGTCCGAACAGGAACGTGGCGGCTGTACGACTTCTTCTGGGGCCTTCACATCATGGATTGGACCGAGCACGAGCGGTTCAACACGCCGTGGCTGAACGCCTTTGCCGCAGGCGGTCTCGTCTTCGCGATGTCGGGCGCGATCCTTCTTTTCATGCGCTGGCCGAGACGGCCGCGCCGCAAAGCCGGGGGGCGTAATTCCAGACAGGAAGTCGCATGATGGACGAGCACAAAGGCAAAATGAACATGGGAATGGGCTACGGTCGCTTCGCGGCGATGGTGGCGACCTCGACCGTCGTCATGTTCGGGCTGATGTACGTGAACGTGTATGCCCTCGGGCATATCGAGTTCAGCCAGACGCGGTTTTGGATGGTTTTCGTGATGGGCGCGACGATGGCGATCATCATGCTCCTTTTCATGTGGTCGATGTACAAGAACAAGCGGACGAATGCTGCGATCATCGGCGGTAGCATCGTGGTGTTCGCACTCGCGCTGTGGCTCGTCCGCAGCCAGGAGACGGTGGACGACGTAAGCTGGATGAAAGCCATGATCCCGCACCACTCGATCGCGATCCTGACGAGCGAGCGCGCGCACATCAAAGACCCCGAGGTGCGCAAGCTGGCGGACGGAATCATCGATGCTCAGGTTCGTGAGATCACGCAGATGAAGCGGGCCATTGCCAGGCTTGAGGCAAATCCTACGCCTGCGAATGCGCCTGACCTGCCCTCCTATCGTGACAGGCAGGTTCCCCCTCCCCCGCCTGAAACTGATGAGAGCGTCGGAGTTAATACCCTTCAGCCGATCCGCTGAATTCGATCACGGGCGTGAGGGATACGGTCCGCGCGCCCGTATCTCTCCTGTGGGCGGGGGCGTTTACCCAGGAGAGACACGATGAAGAAGATGACTGTTTTGGCCTTCGCGGCCGCGCTCGGCGCCGCTCCGGCCATCGCCCAGATGCAGGGCATGGATCATTCGGGCATGAACCACGGTCAGATGATGAAGCCGACGCCGGCGAACCCCTATCCGCCCTCTGAAATGCAGATGCATCAGAAGATGATGTCGGCCATGGGCGCTGATGCGACCGAGACCTGGGTCCGCAAAATGGTCGAGCATCATCGCGGTGGCATTGCCATGTCGCAGATAGTGTTGCGCGAAACCAAGGACGCAAAGGTCCGCCAGATGGCGACCAAGACGATCGCCGAGCAGAACAAGGAAGTCGGCGAGCTGAACGCCTGGCTGCGGGCGCACGGCAAGGCTGCACAGTGATCGGCCCCCCCCCCCCACCGCAGGGTTTGCCTGTGGTGGGGCGACCATCTAGGAATAGACATGACCCGCATCCGCCTTCTCGCCGCTGTTGCAGCGTTCGCCATGCCGGTCGCAGCCGTGGCTGCCGGGCCGGTGCTGATGCACCGCGATCCGGGCTGCCCATGTTGCGAGAAGTGGGCGCAGCAGGTGAAGGCTCAGTTCGGTCGGGCGGTCCGCGTCGTTGATAACGCGAACCGGCCCGCGTTCATGAAGGCCCGGGGCGTGCCCGCGGACTTGGCCTCGTGCCACACGGCCATCATCGACGGCATGACTTTCGAGGGTCATGTGCCGATCGCCGACATGAAGCGGGCTCTGGCAACGCACGCGAAGGGTGTGACGGGGCTCGCCGTTGCCGGGATGCCGATGGGCTCGCCGGGCATGGAGATGCCGGGCATGAAGGCCCAGCCCTACGACGTCGTTGCGTTCGGACCTGGTGGACGCAAGGTGTTCGCCCACCACTGAAAAGGAGGGAGGCGCAGACGCCTCCCTCCTCAGCTTACTTCTTGGGCATTCCGGACATGTCGTGACCGGCATGATCGCCGCCCTTCTTCATGTCCTTGCAGCAATCGCCCTTGCCGTCCTTGCAGCAATCGGCACCGTCTTTGCAGCACGCCATGTCGGCGCAGCAGGACCCGGCCGCGAAGGCTGCGGTCGGAAGGGCGAGCGCCAGCGCTGCGCCGATCAGCTTGAACTTGGTCATTAAAATCTCCGTCGATTGAATGTGTGAAACCTGTTGGAGGGTCACACGGCTCGTGGAGGTGGAGTGGCGGTCGGTATCAGCCACCCATTCATGACAGGGGCCGGCGACGGCCAGGCGGCGATCGGGAATGAGAATAACGGCTCTGCACTCGCCAGAGCTTCCCCCGGGACGGCGATGCAGGGCGTCGCGCAGGCTGGTTGCGGTGCCTTCTTGTCCGGCGCCGAAGGGTTCTTTTCCTCGCACCCAGCCATTGCCGAGGCGATCGGAGCGGCTTGGGCACTGGCCTCGCAGATCGGCCCCAACCGGACGAGCAGCATCATCGCAAGCACGGCCAGGACGGCCGTGCGAAAGACGCTGACAAAAGGACGAGATCCGAATTTCACGCTGGCTACCGGCAGCCTTTTAGTCCTGAAGTCAACGGCTCAGTGCGGCATCGAGAGCGCAGCCGGGGCGACTACCATCCAAAGCGCCATGGCGACCATCATCACGTTCTCGGTCAGCGAGAGGAAGCCGAGGGGTACGTTGCTATCTCCGCCCACGCAGGCGCACTTGAGTTCGCGCTTGTCGACATAGACCGCCTTGATGACGGACACCGCACCGATCGTCCCGATGACGAGGGCGATCGGCACCGACAGCCAGGTGAGCACGCCAGCGGCCATCAGCACGCCCGCAGCACCTTCCGCGTAGGGATAGACGTAGGAATACGGCACCCAGCGCTTGGCGAGCAGATCGTAGTTGAGGAACATGCTCGAGAAGCTCTCAACGTTCTGGAGCTTCAGCATGGCGAGCACGCACATCGAGAAGGCGATGAACCATTCCCCGGCGCGAACCGTGAACGGCGCGCCGAAGGCGGCGTAGCTCGCCGCCAGCGCCATCAGCGCGGTCATGGCGAACACCGCGACTACGGGCCGGTATGTGACGGCCTTGGGATCGCGCACCGCCTTGCCGAAGAAGCGGCGCAGATCGTCAAAGCCTCCTACGCGCTCACCCCCGATGAAGGTTTGCGGCGTGGTCTTCACGCCGTGCTCCGCTTTGAACGCGTCCGTCTCCTCGCGCGTGCGCAGCCAGTGATCCTCGACCTCGTAACCTTGCCGCCGCAGCAGATCCTTGGCCTTCAAACCATAAGGGCAGGTGTGCGCAGGCATCACCATACGATAGATCGTCGCTTTCTTGGGCGCCGCGGTCGCCATCTCACTTCTCCGTCCTGTTCGCGGAGCCTATATAGGGTCCGTACCGTAGTACGGAGTCAAGGCATGGCGGCGCTGACAATTGCGGGTTTCGCGCGTGAAGGAGACGTCGGTGTCGAAACCGTACGCTACTATCAGCGCCGAGGTTTGCTCGATACGCCAGACCGGCCGCAAGGCTCCGGCGCGAGCGGCAGTATTCGCCGCTATGGAATCGATGACGTGCGCCGCCTCCGGTTTATCCGATCGGCGCAGGCAGCCGGGTTCACGTTGGAGCAGATCGGCGAACTGCTAGCGCTCGACGCAACCGACGATCGCGCCCGCGCGCGCGAGCTTGCCAATGAGCGGATTGCGGCGTTGGACGCCAAGATCCAGGAACTTGAGCGGGTGCGCGCCTCCCTTCGCCACCTCGCGAGAGAGTGCGGAAGCGGGTCAGCCGGGCCGTGCCCCATTCTTCAAGCGTTCGATCACGCTTGAGCGTCAAGCGCGCGCGATGGCGATGCTCGACAGGTCGGTAGCCACGTCGACCGGCACGCCGGCTTGCTTGCGCTCCGAATAACGATCGACGAGCTGAACCGCATGGGGACGCATCAGAACGGTGAAGCGCACCAGCTCCTCCATCACGTCGACGATGCGGTCATAGTAGCTTGACGGCTTCATGCGTCCCGCTTCGTCGAACTCCTTGTAAGCCATGGCGACGGACGACTGGTTTGGGATCGTGAACATGCGCATCCAGCGGCCGAGCAGGCGCAGGGTGTTGACCGCGTTGAACGACTGCGATCCGCCGGACACCTGCATCACGGCTAACGTGCGTCCCTGCGTCGGGCGCATGCCCTTCATTTCCAGCGGCAGATGGTCGATTTGCGCCTTCATGATGCCGGTGATCTGGCCGTGCCGCTCCGGACTGCACCAGACCTGACCCTCCGACCACAACGACAGCTCGCGCAACTCGTGAACGGCCGGATGATCGTCCCCGGCCACCTGGTCGGGTAGCGGCAGCGTAGAGGGATCGAAGATGCGTGTTTCGGCGCCGAACACGTGCAGCAGGCGCGCGGCTTCTTCCGCCGCAAGGCGGGAGAACGACCGCTCGCGCAGCGATCCATAAAGCAGCAGGATGCGGGGGGCTGGCTCGATCGGTCCGAGGCCTTCGCCAGGGCGAGAGCGGATATAGGCCGGATCTAGCGCCGGCAGCACGTCCGAATCTGTAAGGGTGCGAAGCGGCATCAAAGAGCTTTCACGAGGTAATCCGCCGAGGCGGGGCAGAGCGAGGCGAACTCGCGCGAATCGGCGATCGTTGTAGGTGCCGCATCCCGATCGGCAGCGGCATAGCCCATCGCGGAGAAGAACGGCGCCGCGGTCGTGGTCAGCAGGTGGAGACGCTGCACGCCGAGTTCGCGCGCTTCTTTTTCGAGCGCCGCGACCATGGCGCGGCCAACGCCCAGACCCCGGCAATCGGGGAGGACGACGACGGAGCGAAGCAGGCGGTCGGTGCCCTCACCTTCCAGGCCGCCATAGCCAACGATGTGGTCGACGCCGAACCGGAAGAATATGCGATCGGGCTCCGCAAGATCGGCGCTGGGCAGGCTGGCGGCGTCGAGGAGCCGCGCAAGTTCCCCCAACTCGTCCGGTCGGAGACGCGTGGCGATCAGCACCGTCATGCGCCGCGTGGCCCGAGCAGGATCACACAGGTCCCGACGAGGCAAAGGGCGGCGCCTCCTACGTCCCAACGATCGGGCCGGACCCCCTCAACGCTCCACAGCCAGAGCAAAGATGCGCAGATGTAGATGCCGCCGTAAGCGGCATAGGCCCGCCCCGCTGCATCGCTGTCCACTCGGGTCAGAAGCCACGCGAACAGGATCAGGGAAGCAATGCCAGGGATCAGCCAGAGGGGCGCCTTGCCCATCCGGAGCCAGGCCCAGAATGCGAAGCAACCGGCAATTTCGGCTAGTGCCGCGCCGATATAGATCAGAGCTGTCATCCGATGGCGATCCTCAATGCCAAGGCGCCGAGCGTGACCAGCAGCACCGGAACGGTCAGTGTGACGCCTACGCGAAAGTAATAGCCCCATCCGATCCGAATGCCCTTTTGGCCCAGGACGTGAAGCCACAGGAGCGTCGCGAGCGAGCCGATCGGAGTGAGCTTAGGGCCGAGGTCGCACCCGATCACGTTGGCGTAGATCATCGCCTCCTTGACCGCGCCCGTGGCATGGGTCGCGTCGATCGACAGCGCCCCGACCAGCACGGTCGGCATGTTGTTCATCACCGACGAGAGGATGGCCGCGATGATGCCCGTTCCGAAGGCCGCACCCCACACACCGCCTTGTGCCGTGCGATCGAGCAGCGCGGCGAGGTGATCGGTCAGGCCGGCGTTCCGCAAGCCGTAGACGACCAGGTACATGCCAAGCGAGAAAATCACGACCTGCCATGGCGCGCCTCGCAGCACCTTCCGTGTCTCGATTACATGGCCGCGCCCGGCGATCACCAGCAGCAGGATCGCGCCGGCAGCGGCAACTGCGCTTACCGGCACGCCGAGGGGCTCGAGCAGGAAGAAGCCGGCGAGCAGGAGCGCCAGGACAACCCACCCGGCGCGGAAGGTCGCGGCATCACGAATAGCCTCATGGGGCGCGCGCAGCGCTCCGACATCATAGGCTTGTGGAATGTCACGGCGGAAGAACAGCATGAGTGCGCCCAGCGTGGCGGCGATCGACACCAGATCAACCGGCACCATCACGGAGGCATATTCACCGAAGCCGACTTCGAAGAAGTCAGCCGACACGATGTTGACGAGGTTGGAGACGACCAGCGGCAAACTTGCCGTGTCGGCGATAAAGCCGGCCGCCATGACGAACGCCAGCGTTGCCTTGTCCTGGAAGCCCAGCGCGCGCAGCATGGCGATGACGATCGGCGTCAGGATCAGCGCCGCGCCGTCGTTGGCGAACAGCGCAGACACCGCCGCGCCCAGCAGGACTATCAGGACGAACAGCCGGCGACCGTGCCCCCTGCCCCAGCGCGCAACGTGCAACGCCGCCCATTCGAAGAACCCGGCCTCATCGAGCAGTAGGCTTATGACGATGATCGCGACGAATGCGGTGGTCGCGTTCCAGACGATACCCCACACCACCGGTACGTCGGACAGCGTAACGACGCCTGAGAGCAGCGCTACGACGGCCCCGCCCATTGCACTCCATCCGATGCCGAGGCCTTTGGGCTGCCAGATGACGAGCGCGATCGTGGCGACGAAGATCAGGACAGCTAGGAGCATTAGGCGACGCGCTGACCCGATACACCAACCACTTGCTGGCCGTCTTCCTTGGCGAACGCTCCGAGCTGATCCGCTGGCAGCAGATCAAGAACTGCCTCCGAAGGCCGGCAGAGCTTCACGCCGAGCGGCGAGACGACCAGGGGGCGGTTGATGAGGACCGGGTGTGTCATCATCGCGTCTACCAGCGCGTCGTTAGACAGTGACGTGTTGTCCAGACCCAGCGCCGCATAGGGTGTTCCCTTTTCGCGCAGCAGATCTCGCGGCGAGATGCCGGCGCGGTCGATCAGCTCAACGAGCAGCGCGCGCGCAGGCGGGGTCTTCAGATACTCGATGATGTGCGGCTCGATCCCCGCATTGCGGATTATGCCGAGGGTGTTGCGGGACGTGCCGCACTCGGGGTTGTGATAAATGACGATATCGACGGCCATGAGAGCGTCCTTTCAGCAGCAGGGGGTGAGTTCGGCGACGAGCGGCGCGCACAGCGCGGCATTGCCGGCGCAGCAGTCCTTGACGAGGAACAGGGTGAGCGCCCGCAGTCCGTCCAAGTCGGCGCGATAGATGATCGAACGGCTGCGTCGTTCGGATCGCACGAGACTCGCGCGCGAGAGAATGCCGAGGTGTGCGGACATGGTGTTCTGTGGCACGTCGAGCTGACGAGCGATGTCGCCTGCTGCCATGCCGTCCGGTTCATGCCGCACCAACAAACGGAAGACGTCAAGGCGCGTCGCTTGTGCGAGCGCGCTCAAAGCGGAGATGGCCGAATCGCTTTCCATATATCCAGCATAGCGGATATATTGAGGTGAGCTAGTCGGGTCTGGTGACACGACAGTCGAACCGTACGCTAAGCTTGACGCGTCGCGAATGGATCTGGTGCCGTGACTCGCTCCAGAACATGAGCGGGTTCTTCGGTAAAGTAGGGCTTGTGGAGCAACGGAAACCCTGTGGACCGCGCTCATTGAAACGACCGTTCTCTGGACGGCAGCTAGCGACCCAAAGGCGGTCGTAGCCGAGGCAAGTTGCTCATCTTGGAAGCGGACATTTTAAACCGGGGTTCTGACACACGCAAATCTCTGGAAAACCGTGTTCGGGTCTGCAGCGTCGAAACCGACCGACCGGTTATGACACCAGCAGTGTTACGGACTAGAATGACGAAACAGGAAACGTGTTGGCGTGGTCAGTCAGGGATCAGTGCCCAACCACGCAGCTGCAACGTCGCCATAGTCGTCAGCGCAGACACGTCAGTTTCGACATTCTTTCCTACCGTAGCGGGGTCGATCCCGTTTCCGATAAGAGCCTGGCTGCATACCCGAACGGACACGCCCGCCTTTTTCAACGCCTCAATCAAGACAAGGTTAGGGTTCGCAGCTACTCCGGTTTTTGTCGCATAGGCGCGATCTTCGGTGACGATGGGCGTCGCCGCACCGTGGACAATCACGACGACATCGCCTTGTTCTGGACGAACGCCGTCGTTGCCTAGCAGGTTCAGGAAGCGGGCGACCTTCTCCAGAGATGGATTGATCTTATCCGGCGTTGCCGCGGCCTTGGTCACATTGAACAGCACGCGATAGCGCAACTTGCGATCAGGCCGTTCCGCAGCACCTTCGATGGGTGTGATCGCGCCATATCCCACTATCACCGCCTGCCTAGGCACGCCGGCTGAAGCATTGACGCTGCTCATAAGTGACAAGCATCCTGCAAGAGCAATGATTGACGTACGCATCCGCTTTTTCCTTCTTTAGCCAAAATGATCAGCCAACTTTCGCAAAAACGGCCGCACCAATGTTTTGCGGTCGAACTACGGACGGCGTCTCGCGCGGTCGCACTGGGCGGGGGACGGGGGCTGTTTGGGGAGGCGACAGATCGTCGGCTCCGAACATTGCCTCGAGGGTTCTCACGCACAGCGCGGCTGCATCGTCGGCGAGACGGTAGTGAACCTGCTTCGCCTCCCGCCTGGTCTTCACCAGATCGGCGCGCCGCAGTTCGGCAAGCTGCTGGCTGAGCGCCGGTTGAGTCACGCCCGTGGCGGCCTCAATGTCCGCTACCTGCCGTTCGCCGCCTAATAGATAGGACAAAATCATAAGCCGCTGAGGCTGCGCGAACACGCGCAGCTTCTCGACTGCAACGTCGGCGAGCGCGCGGGACTGGTGTATCGCCGTCACCGGTCGGCCTTTGTCTGGTGAAACCAGTCGGCTCCCGCGCTCCCCGGCAAGGCAGGAGGCAGCAGCACGTCGTCGCCCGGCTGCCAGTCAGCGGGCGTATAAGCCTCGCCATCAGCTGCACGCTGCAATGCCCTTACGGTGCGCAGCATCTCGTCGACAGACCGACCAACATTCATCGGATACCAGCTAAGCGCGCGGATGATGCCTTCAGGATCGATGAAGTAGGTCGCGCGCACAGTTGAGGCATCGCCGGCCTGATTGTCGAGCATCCCGTACGCATAACCCACCGCCATCGAGGGATCCTCGATCACCGGAAATGGCACCTCTACGCCGAAGACATCCTTGATCGCCCGCATCCACGCGACGTGCGAATAGAGGCTGTCGACCGACAACCCGAGCAGCACGCAATCCAGCTCCTCAAATTGAGGGGCCGCTTTAGCCAAGGCCACGAACTCGCTCGTGCAAACCGGCGTGAAGTCGGCAGGGTGCGAGAAGAACACAACCCAGCGCCCACGATACTGATCGAGCGCAATTTCGCCCTGCGTGGTGCGGGCGGTGAAGTTCGGGGCTGCATCCCCGATGCGCAGCGAGCGCGGCATGTTCGCATCCATCATTTCCATTTCTTTCAAATGGCACGAACACCCCATTGACGCAATATGTTTACACAACTACATAAATCGTGAGGTTGATTAAACGGAGATGGTTATGGACCCGGTTTTGAGCGAAGCCAACGCCCAGATCAGACGCGCAAAAACGGCCGGATCGCCGGTCGTTCAGTCCTTCTTTGACGAGCCTACCAACACAGCGACCTACGTCGTTTGGGACGCGGCGACGAAAAAGGCTGCGATCGTCGACAGCGTCCTCGATTTTGACGCCGCGGCGGGCCGGACCAAAACCGCGTCGGCGGACGCAGTGATCGCTTACGTGCGGGATCAGGGACTGACGGTCGATTGGCTGTTGGAAACCCATGCACATGCCGATCACCTGTCCGCGGCACCCTATCTTCAGCAGGCGCTTGGCGGGCAGCTCGCGATTGGTCGTGAGATCATCCGGGTCCAGAACGTATTTGGCAAAATCTTCAACGCTGGCACCGACTTCGAGCGCGATGGCTCGGAGTTCGACCGGCTGTTCGAGGACGGCGACCGCTTTGCCATCGGCAACATCGACGCCATTGCGCTGCACGTGCCCGGCCATACGCCGGCGGACATGGCCTATGCCATCGGCGACGCGGTCTTCACCGGCGATACGCTCTTCATGCCCGATTACGGCACCGCGCGGGCAGACTTTCCTGGTGGCGACGCACGCCAGCTATTCCGCTCGATCCGCCGGCTCATGCAGCTGCCGGACGAGACGCGCCTATTCCTCTGCCACGACTACAAGGCGGTGGGCCGCGACGAATATGTCTGGGAAACAACTGTAGGCGCTCAGCGTGTCGGCAACGTCCATGTCCACGAAGGGGTCAGCGAAGACGACTTCGTCGCGATGCGGACCAGTCGCGACGCCACCTTGTCGATGCCCAAGCTCATCCTGCCCTCGATCCAGGTGAACATGCGCGGTGGTCATCTGCCGGAGCCGGAAGCCAACGGCACCCGCTACCTCAAGATTCCGCTGGATGCGCTGTGATGCCGGGCTTTCCCCATGCCATGCCATTCGAAGGCTTCATCGGCGGGTTGATGATCGGTGTCGCCGCGGCGATCATGCTGCTCGGAAACGGCCGCATCGCCGGAGTCAGCGGCATGTTCGCAAGGATTTTGGGTCTTTCCACTGGAGGCCCACCATTGGCAATCGCGCTGTTTTTCACCGCCGGTCTGCCTTTGGGCGCGGGTATTGTTGCAGCCAGCTTAGGCGTGAAGGCCAGCTTTCCGACATCGCTTTCGCTGATCGCCGTCGCCGGTCTGATCGTCGGTATCGGAACACGGCTCGGGTCCGGGTGCACCAGTGGTCACGGCGTATGCGGCCTGTCTCGCCTGTCGCCCCGGTCCATCGCCGCGACCGCTACGTTCATGGCAACCGGCGTCGTCACGGTCACGATCATGCGTCTGTCCGGGGTACTACTGTGATGCGCCAGAACCTCATTTCACTCGCCAGCGGGACGCTGTTCGGCGCCGGCCTTGCCGTCTCGGGAATGATCGATCCGGCGCGCGTGCGGGCGTTCCTCGATGTCACCGGCGCGTGGGACCCGACCTTGGCGTTCGTCATGGCGGGCGCAATTCTGCCAATGGCGATAGCGTGGTTCGTCGTGCGGCGTCGCTCGACCCCGATTGCGGCCGAACAATTTCACACGCCCGCCACCTCGCCGATCGACCGGCGCCTCATCGGCGGTGCGGCCTTGTTCGGTATAGGCTGGGGCATCGTCGGATTGTGCCCAGGTCCCGCCATTGCCGCACTGGCGATCCAGCCTCTGCCGGCACTGATCTTCATCGCTGCAATGGCCCTCGGCGCTGCCGTCCACCGCTTTGCATTCACTTCCCGCCGTTCGGCCTGATCAGACAGGAGACATCACATGGCTTTCAAGCAGATCACCTCGTCCTTCTCTGCCGCCCCCCAGCTGACGCAAGCCGACCTCGCCGCTGCCGCGCAGGCAGGATATCGCTCGATCATCTCAAGCCGCCCGGACGGCGAGGAGGCGGGCCAGCCAAGCGCGGAAGTAATGGCTCGATTGGCCAGGGAACACGGGCTCGCGTTTGCGCATGTTCCAATCGTACCGGGCAAAGCGACTGAAGCCGATGCGGATCGCATGAAGGAGGCGCTGGCCACGCTGCCACAGCCGACGCTCGGCTTCTGCCGCAGCGGGACGCGCGCGGCGACATTGTGGGCATTGGCCGAGGCCGATCGCGCCGACCCGACGACGATCATCGGCCAGGCAAAGGCAGCCGGGTACGACCTTGCCGATCTCACGCCTGCGCTGAAGCGCCGTTCCGAAAGGGCTGATCAATGACCTACGACATCGTCATCATTGGGGGCGGTGCCGCCGGCATCGCGACCGCCTCCAGCATTCTGAAGCGCAACGCCAAGGTGACGATCGCGGTCGTCGATCCCGCGACGGACCACTATTACCAGCCTGGTTGGACGATGGTCGGAGCCGGCGTCTTCACGCCCGAGCAAACCCGGAAGGCCGAAGCCGATGTGATGCCTAAGGGCGTCCGGTGGATACGGTTGCCCGCGATCACCATCGACCCCGACCGCCACGCGATCCAGCTCGGAGACGGAAGCTCCATTGATTATCACGTCTTGATTGTAGCGCCCGGGCTACGCTTGGCGTGGGAGAAGATCGAGGGGCTACCAGAAGCCCTTGGCCGCAACGGTGTCACCTCCAACTATCGCTACGATCTGGCACCCTACACCTACCAGCTCGTCAAGGAATTGCAGCAGGGGCGGGCGCTGTTCTCACAGCCACCCATGCCAATCAAGTGCGCCGGCGCACCGCAGAAAGCGATGTATCTCTCCTGCGACATCTGGCGCGATAGCGGCGTTCTCCCGGCTATCGACGTCGAGTTCCATAATGCCGGCGCAGCCCTGTTCGGGGTCCCGACCTACGTCCCGGCGCTGATGGAATATGTCGAGAAGTACGGCATCGATCTCAGG
This sequence comes from Sphingomonas sp. Leaf4, assembly GCF_920939515.1. Taxonomy (NCBI): domain Bacteria; kingdom Pseudomonadati; phylum Pseudomonadota; class Alphaproteobacteria; order Sphingomonadales; family Sphingomonadaceae; genus Sphingomonas; species Sphingomonas sp. Leaf4. The sequence continues at coordinate 51,878 of NZ_CAKLBB010000016.1, forward strand.
CTCGAGTCCAACCTGGTCGCGGTCGACGCCGATCGTCGTGTCGCCACGTTCGAGCGCAAGCAGGACGGCGTCTCCGAGCGGATCGAACGCCCGTTTGACATGCTCCATGTCGTGCCACCTCAGGTGTCACATGCGGTCGTCGCAAATAGCCCGCTCGCGGCTGCGAGCGGCTTCGTCGAGGTCGACGAGACTACGCTGCGGCACAAGCGATTTGAAAACATCTTTGGTCTTGGCGATGCCGCTGGCACCAGCAACGCCAAGACCGCCGCTGCTGCTCGCATCCAGGCGCCCGTGGTCGCGGTCAACGCGTTGGCCGCGCTCGACGGCAGACCCCCCGTTGCCGACTATAATGGTTACGGCTCATGCCCGCTCACGGTCGAACGCGGTAAGATCGTCCTCGCCGAGTTCGGCTATGGCGGAAAGCTGCTGCCCAGCTTCCCATCCTGGCTGCTGGACGGAACGCGGCCCACGCGCGCCGCCTGGTTCCTGAAGGAGCGGATGCTTCCCCCGATCTACTGGCAGGGCATGCTGAAGGGCCGCGAGTGGATGGCCGCCCCGCATGAAATCGGCAAGGCAGCATGACTCTCGAACCGATCCAGTATCTGCTTGGCGCCCTTTCGGGCAGCCTGGTCGGATTTACCCTTGGCCTCGTAGGCGGCGGGGGCTCGATCCTCGCCGTACCGCTGATGGTGTATCTGGTGCGCGTGCCCGATGCGCACCTTGCCATCGGCACGAGTGCGTTTGCCGTGGCAGCCAATGCCGCAACCGGTCTGATCGGTCATGCCAAGGCTCATACCGTAAAATGGCGGTGCGGGGGCATGTACGCCACAGCGGGCGTCATCGGTGCGCTGTTGGGGTCCACCGTCGGCAAGGCCGTCGATGGCGGCAAGCTGCTCTTTCTGTTCGCGCTCGTCATGGTCGTCGTCGGCGTCCTGATGCTTCGCGGGCGGGGTGATGCAGGTAATCCCGGCGCGGAATGTAACCGGGAGAAGGCACCCAAGGTGCTGGGCTACGGCCTTGGGACGGGCTTGTTTTCAGGCTTTTTCGGCATCGGAGGTGGCTTTCTGATCGTTCCGGGCCTGATCGGATCAACGGGTATGCCGATCCTCAACGCGGTCGGCACGTCGTTGATTGCTGTCACCGCCTTCGGCCTGACGACCGCCGCTAATTATGCATTCTCCGGGCTGGTCGACTGGCCGCTTGCCTTCGTTTTCATTGGCGGCGGGGTCGTCGGCGGGTTGATTGGCACACGCATCGCCAAGCGCCTTGGCTCGGGCGGAACGCTTACCACCGTCTTCGCGGTGCTGATCTTCGTCGTGGCAGCTTACATGCTCTGGAAGAGCGCAGGCGCGTTTCTCTGATGAGAAGCGCGATTGCCATCGGACCGCTCATGATGGCGGTCGACCGCGGACTGGCGGTGCTATGCATCGTCGTGTTCCTGGGGCTGACAACCTTGGCAGGGCGGTTCCGCTTCCCGCGAGTGTCCACGGTCGCAACCAGTGCCATCGTCGCTGGACTGGTGGCGGCGCGGATCAGCTATGTCGCGGCGCATTGGGCGAGCTACGTCGAAGCTCCCCTATCCATTTTCGCAGTCTGGCAGGGGGGCTTCTCCCCCATCGCCGGCATCATTGGTGCTGCCGCGATGCTAGCCTTCCAGCTTGGCCGAACACGCGCCTTGGCGGTGGGCTGGGGGGCATTGGCGATAGCGGGTGGCCTGTGGTTCACGCTCCAGGTGCTTGTCCCGCCCGTGACATATGGCCCCTTCCCCTATCATTTAACGTTGACGACGCCGTCCGGCGCTCCTCTCCCGCTTGCACGTTTCCGAGGCCGCCCCTTCGTGGTCAATCTATGGGCGACATGGTGCGGGCCGTGCCAGCGCGAGCTGCCGATGCTCGACGCCGCGGCAACGCGCAATCGGGATGTGCCGATCCTGCTCGCAGATCAGGGTGAAGCTCCAGCAATCGTGACCGGGTTTCTTACCCGTGAAGGCATCGGCGTGAGCAATGTCGCGCTCGATCCTGCCCGTGGGCTTTCCCAAGCCTTCGAGGTGGCTGGTTATCCCGCAACCGCCTTCGTCGCTGCGGACGGCACGATCGTGCAGCTTCAGCTCGGCGAGCTGTCACGCGCCGCCCTCGCTGATGGGATCGATATGGCAAGGAAACACCGATGAACCGACGCAACCTTCTCTCTCGCAGCTTTCTGGCGTTGCTCGCCGTCGCCGTGCCGACAATGCCAGCAGTCGCACAGCAACCTGATCTGTCGCGCAAGGCGGTCGTAGACGATCCCGTTGCTCCGAAACGTGTCGGCCAAGCCTATGACGTCACCGTCGTTGAATTTTCCGACTATAATTGCCCCTATTGCCGGCGAATGGAGCCGGTGCTGAACGCGCTTGTCGCGGCCGATCCGAAGGTACGGATCGTTTATCGTGACTGGCCGATCTTTGGCCCTGCATCCCGGGAAGCCGCACGGGCTGCAGTCGCAAGCCAGTGGCAGGGCAAACATGCCGCTTTTAATGAGGCGTTGCTGACCTCGCCGGCACGGCTCGACAGTGCCGGGATCAAGGCCGCTGCCGCGAAAGCCAAGGTGGACTGGCCACGTCTGCAACGCGATCTGAAGACGCGCGGCGCAGAAATTGATGCGCTTCTCGCACGCACCAACGCCATCGCTCAAGCGATCGGGTTCAACGGAACACCGGCGCTGATCGTCGGCTCGCAAGTGGTGGCCGGCGCGGTCGACCTGCCGACGCTACGCCGGCTTGTCGCAACGGCGCGCAGCAAGCCTCAGGCGCGCTGAAGATGCCAGGGCCACTCAATCGCAGGCAGGCGGTCGGGCTTGGAGCTGTCGTCGTGACTGGCTGGGCAGTCGGACAGGTGCTGCGACGCACAGCGCCAATCGGTCGCGATGTTGATCCGACCGCTGACCTGCTTCTGGCGGGCAGCGGTTCGCCTGAATACGGCCCTGCCAATGCCACGCTGCGACTTGCCGTGTTCACCGATTATCGTTGCCCGGCCTGTCGTCACGCCTTCCCCGCATTGGAAAAGGCGGTGCGACGCGATGGCAAGGTTCGGGTCATCTACAAGGACTGGCCGATCTTCGGTCCGCCGTCCGAACGCGCCGCGAGCGTTGCGCTCGCCTGTGCCGAACAGGGCATCTACCCGGCCGTTCATCGCCAGCTGATGACCGACAGTCGTATGATCGACGACGACATGCTCAGGGACATTGTCACCGGCGCTGGCGGGGACTGGCTGCGCGCGACGACCTGGCTTGCTGCGCATGGACAGGCTGTCGCCGCGCGTCTGCGCGCGAACGGCCAAGAAGCCTATTCGATTGGCTTGGCCGGCACCCCAGGCTTTCTTGCCGGACGTATGCTGGTGATGGGCGCGATCGAAGCGGGTGATTTTGAACGGTTGTTCGCGCGGGCGCGGACGGAAAGCTAACAGAGCGAGAGGATGCAAACATGATCGAGTATAACCACGATGGCATGACCGTTGCGTCGCTCCATGACGAACACACAGGCAGCTTCCAATATGTTGTTGTCGACGACACTACGAAGACGGCCGCGATCATCGACCCGGTTCTAGATTTTGATCCGCGAGCTGGTGCGATCGCAACCCGCAACGCCGATCTGATCCTCGACTATGTGCGCGAGAAAGGACTGAACGTCGAATGGGTGCTCGACACCCACCCACACGCCGATCATTTTTCAGCCGTTCCGTACCTTGCCGGCAAGACCGGTGGCAAAACCGCGATCGGCAACAAGGTCGTGGAAGTGCAGAAGCTGTGGCGGGACATTTACTGCCTGCCCGATCTCGCCGTAGACGGCACCCAGTGGGACCGGTTGTTTGCGGATGGCGAGTGTTTCCGGATCGGCACCCTCGATGCTCATGTCATGCTGTCGCCGGGCCATACGCTCGCTTCGATCACTTATGTCGTCGGTGACGCCGCGTTCGTTCACGACACGCTGATGGTTCCCGATAGCGGCACAAGCCGGGCAGACTTCCCGGGTGGTGATGCTCATGCGCTGTGGCGCTCGATCCGCGCCATCCTCGATCTGCCACCCGAAACCGCAACTTATGTCGGGCATGACTATGGCAAGGATAGTCGGGACGTACTTGGTCGCTCGACCGTCGCCGATCAGCGTCGCGACAACATCCATGTTCACAATGGCATCGACGAAGCCGAGTTCGTCGCGACCCGCGAGAAACGCGACGCATCGCTCCCACTACCCGACCTGATGCTCACCGCGCTTCAGGTGAACATACGTGGCGGCCGACTGCCAGATGCCGACGAATGTGGGACGGCGTTTCTCAAAGTGCCTTTGAACCGGTTTGAGCCTGTTGCTTCATAGCTCAGTCCTCGCTGTTTCAAGTTTCACAACCGAACGAGACCGTTGAAAAAGGCCTGGGCGAAATCGGCGTGGCGGATGGCTGGTGACGCCGGCCACCGGGGATACGCCGCGTATCAGGCCGCCGCGGCCTGCCGGGCGAGCAGCTGAAGGTTGTATGCCG
>NZ_CAKLBB010000017.1:0-55846 GCF_920939515.1 Sphingomonas sp. Leaf4
GCCCGCCTCGGCTTCCTTCAGAATGCCAATGATCTGCTCTTCCGAAAACTGCTTCCGCTTCATTCCGTCCGTCCCTTCAAGGACCGGTCTCTAGTTCCAACTGGATGAAGAAACGGGGGTCACGTCACTTCGACTATCCGTCCGGCCATACCAGCTGGGGAACGTCCGTCGCGCTCGTCCTCGCCGAGCTTCGGCCCGATCGCGCCGACGCGATCCTCGAACGTGGCCGCGAATATGGTAATAGCCGCGTCATCTGCGGCGCGCACAGCGTCAGTGCAGTTGAGGCCGGGCGGCAGGCTGCGGCCGCGATCGTTGCGGTGCTGCACGGATCGTCGCAGTTCCGTGGCGATCTGGAGGCGGCACGGCGGGAACTCGGTCCCACAGGATAGGAGGTGGTCCGATGGGAAAACGTCGCGCGCTACCCGCCAAGGGCGCGACGTCCGACCGTGCGCTGGCCTGGACCTACGGCGCCGCTCACGGAGGCAAGACGCTCCTCTGGGCCGCGAGCGACCTCTACTTCACCTTCTTCATGACCGAAATCTGCGGGGTCGCCCCCTTATATGCCGGCCTGGCGATCGGTTGTTCGTTGCTGTTCGCGGGGCTGGCGGACCTGGTCTTGGTGCGTTGGGTAAGCGATCTCGGCTCCGCCACCGGGTCTGCACGGCTACAGGCCTGGGGGGCACTTGCCAGCGCCGGCGCGCTGTTGCTGTTTGCCTCCATTGCGTTTCTGCCGCCGACGATCAGGCTCGGTGCCGGGATCGTCACGCTGTTCGGCTTCCGTGCCGCCTATGCGCTGCTCGACGTGCCGCAGAATGCGCTGCTCGCGATGGCGCCGTCGAACGACGAACAGCGACGACGGCTGACCGCCGTGCGCAACGGGGCGGGCGCCATCGCCCGAACGATACTCGCCATCGCCTTCGTGCCGGTCATGGCGGGCACGCGTCCTGACACGTCGTTTCTGCTGTTGGTCTTGGTGCTCGTAACGATGGCGCTTGGCGGGGCGGTCGTGTTGGCGCGCATCACACCCGAACGTCCCCCGCAGATGGCTGGCGCGGTCCCTAGTCCGGCTCGCGCGCATAACATGCTTTACCTCACCTCGATGATGGCGGTCCTGACGGTCGTGACGACGATCTTCGGCCAGGTCGAACCCTATCTGGCGATGTACGGCATGGGCGGCGGGCTTTCCGCCGGCATGTTTTTGGGTACGGTCGCAGCCGGTGCCGTACTCTCTCAAACGGTGTGGCTCAGGGCGAGCGTCCGCGCAGGACCTCGATCGTTGCTTGGATGGGCGCTCGCGATGATGGTCGTCGGTAGCGGCCTGCTCGTACCGGCACCGCACGGGGTCTTGGCGGTCGGCGCGGCGGCAGCCCTGCTCTACGGTATCGGGGCGGGCGGCGTACTGTTCGTGCTGTGGTCGGGCATTGCCCGGTTGGGCGCGCGGGGCAATGCACTAGCGACCATCGGCCGCTTCACCGCGATCGCCAAGTCGGCGCAGGGTTGCGCGATTATTGCCGTTGGCGCGATGTTCGACGGAGGGTTCGCGCGAACCGATGGACAAGCGCTGGCGATGATGATGGCCGCCACAACGCTGATCGGAGCGATCGTCGTCGCGGCGCTGACATGGGTCCGCCGTGGACAGCGCGATGCTATGCTAACATAGTCGCCATTACTTAAGGTGATTGGAGGACATTGGTGCGTAAACCGGCGGGTGCGGCGAACCCACGCTTTGGACGGGCGATGTGGCAGCACAATGCATTCCGCGCCCTCAGTTCCAACGAGCGTAATCTACTCGGCGCCATCCGCCGTGATGCTCCGCTGTCGCGCGCCGAACTGACGCGTCGATCGGGCCTGGCGCTGCCGACCGTCAGTCGCCTCGCCGACCAGCTGCTGCGTGACGGGCTGCTGATCGCCGATGATAAAGTGATGATGAGTCGGACCGGCCAGCCCAGCCTCCCGCTATTACTCGCGCCGCATGCCGCCTATGCGTTCGGCGTTGCGGTCCGCGCCGACATGATGACGGTCGATCTTGTGCATCTGTCGGGTCGTGTTGTCGAATCCCGGACCGCACCGACCGCTGGCGCATCGCGCGAAGAGATAGTCGCCGCCATCGCTGGACTGATCGACCGGCTTGTCGAGGATGCCGCCGTACCGCCCGACCGCCTCTGCGGCCTCGGCCTCGCATTGCCGGGCTTCTTCGTGCGCGATCCGCTGCGGATCAACGCGCCGCTCGGCATGGAGGATTGGGCCACCGCCGATCTCGAGCATGACTTGGGTCGGGCGCTCGGGCTCGAGGTGGTCGTCGATAATGACGGCAATGCGGCGGCGCTAGGCGAATATATCTATGGCCAAGGGGAGACGGCCTCCAGCCTCGCCTATCTCTATATCGATGCCGGATTGGGCGGTGGCATCGTTCAGGATGGGCAGCTCCTACGCGGCAGTCGCGGAAATGCTGGCGAGTTCACCGGCATGCTACCGCCGGCCATGCGGGCCGATCGACCGACGTTGGCGTCTTTACGCGCGATGCTTGCGGAAGACGGTCACGTCTATGACAGCCTGGCCGACCTGCTGACGAACCTGCCCGATGCCGACGCGACGATCGAAAATTGGCTGGAGCGATCGGCCCCGACGACCTCCGCCATTATCTCTGCAATTAGTGCCATCATCGACCCGGACGTGATCGTCATTGGCGGACGCCTCCCTCCGTTTCTGGCCGACCGGTTGGCGGCGCGCCTATCCTTCCACAGCGTGCCGGTCCGCGGGCGCGACCGCGAGTTCCCAGAATTGCTGGTGTCGAAAGTGACGGGAGACGCCGCTGCGCTCGGCGCAAGCGCACTCTGCTTTAATAGGGTGCTACTTTAACGGAATCGCCGTGATGGATCATATCAGCCAGAGGAATCCCAACGTCGCCCTATAAACCGGGAACGCTTGTGGGATTCTCAAAATGCCATCCTAATCGGGAACGCTCCTGCCGCCTGCGTCGATCATCCTTACGACGCCTTTACCGTCTTGTTCGTCAGAACCATGCCGATCGATGCGCCAACGACGAGCGCGACGGCGAACCATTGGAGGCCGGTCAGAACCTCGCCCAGCACAGTCGCACCGATGATCGCGCCGACAGCCGGCTCGATGCTCAGCAACACCCCCAAACTGCTGGCCGGGATGGATTTCAAAGCGACCATCTCCAGCGAGTAGGGAATGGCACTGGACAGCAGGGCTGCGGCGAGGCCCATGACGATCCATCCCGGCGTCAGCAGGGCCGCGCCCGCCTGATGGATGCCGATCGGGACGACGATAATCGCAGCCGATACCATGCCGAGCGCGACGGTTTGCCCGGATGGCAGATGCGCGGTCCGCTTTCCGAGCACGATGTAGAGTGCCCAGCACAACGCCGCCGCAAGAGCGAACAGAATCCCGGTCGGATCGAGCGCATGATCGGTCGGGCGCCACGGCAGCAGCAGGAGCAATCCCGCCACCGCCAGTCCCACCATCCCGAACTGGATCGGCCTGCGTGAATAGAGCAGCGACACCGTCAGTGGACCGAGGAACTCGATCGCGATCGCCAGGCCGAGCGGGATGGTCCGCAGCGACAGATAGAAGCACAGGTTCATCGTGCCCAGCGCCACCCCGTAGGGAATGATCCTCAGCAGATCGCGGCGATTCAGTGGCGTCCGCCACGGTCGCATGACGGCGAGCAGGATGAAGGCCGCGAAGCCGACGCGATAGGCGGTCGTGCCTTCGGCGCCCACCAACGGAAAGAGCGACTTGGCGAACGAGGTGCCGAGACAAAAGGTCAGGATCGCCGCAAGCAATGCCGCGTAGGGCAGGAAACGGTGGCTCGCGAAGCGCGATAACGTGGCTGTGGTCTGAAATTTCATGGTGCCAGAATAGCGATATGGTCGCGCCGAGATGCGGCTAGTTCTGGCGTGTGACGCTGAAATCCATCATCCATATCGTCATTATGACGGAAACCGCTGACCTCGACGCCTTCGATCATCGCATCCTCGCGATGGTCCGACGCAACAACCTCGAACCTGCACGGACGATCGCCGAGCGGGTCGGCCTGTCGGAAAGCGCGGTGCTTCGCCGGTTGCGCCGGCTGCGCGCGATCGGGGTCATCGTGGCCGACGTCGCCGTGATCGATCCGGCACGGCTGAAGCCGGCGATCACGATCCACGTCCTGGTCGAACTGCACCAGAGCAACCTGCGCGCGGAGCAGGCGTTCGCGCTGAAGATGCAGCGTCAGCCCGAGGTGGTGGCGGCGTGGAACGTCACGGGGCGCACGGACTTCCTGCTGATCGTCGCGGTCGCCTCCATCGAGGAGTATCAGCGATTCTCCGACGAAGTTCTTGCGGCGGATGAGGACGTGCGGATGTTCGAGACGCTCGTCAGCCTGCGCGAGATCGTCCGCTTCGATCCGCTGCGTGCGGATCGGCTGATGTGACCGACCAGCGCGCAGCCGGCTTTGGAACGTGTCTGCATTTCCCGATCCACCATCCATTCCCGAAGGGGAATGATCCACCCTTTCGCTCACCGCCGGCAACGCGCCAACGGTGAGCGGGCAATCATCCCGGACTACCGGCGCGCTTCCGTTGCCATCCTGACGGCCAGACCGGCAAGCATTGTCCCCATAACCCAGCGCTGGACGAGCGCGAACGTCGGACGCTGGGTGAGGAACACAGCGATCGACGCGGCCGACACTGCAATCATGGCGTTTACGAATACGCTGATGACGATCTGAACCGTCCCGAGGACGAGAGCCTGCCCCAGCACGCTGCCGCGTGCCGGATCGATGAATTGCGGCAGCAGGGACAGGTACATCACGGCGATCTTCGGATTTAGCAAGTTGGTCAGGAAGCCCATAAGGAAGAGTTTGCGCGGCCCGTCCTCGGGCAAGTCCCTGACCTGGAACGGCGAGCGGCCACCGGGACGGACCGCCTGCCACGCGAGCCACAGCAGATAGAGCGCGCCGGCGATGCGGATGGTATCGTAGGCGTAGGGCACCGCCAGGACGAGGGCCGTGATGCCGAATGCGGCACACAGCATGTAGAACACGAATCCAAGGGCGACGCCGCCCAGCGAGATCATGCCGGCGGTTCTGCCCTGACAGATAGACCGCGATATGAGGTACACCATGTTCGGTCCCGGTGTCAGGACCATGCCGAGAGCGATAGCCGCAAAGGTCAGCAGGCTGGTCAGTTCGGGCATCTACATTCTCCATACGGGAAGGATGCCCAGACGCGCGGCGAGCTACCCCCGCGCTTCCCGATGGGTCCCCATCTTTCAGCGTCAGTTGCGCGAGATCCCGAAAGATAGAGAGGCGGCGCGACCTGTAAAGAGGGTCGATCCATGCTGCCGATCATTCCCACTTCCCGATTCTACGAGTTCTGGGAACGGCGAGCCGTTCTCGATCCAGCTTCCTTTTCGGGAATGGGCAAACACGCTTGACCCTGTAGCTACTACAGACCTTATGGAATGGCTCGAACGCATCCATAGGCGGTGCGCAGTTCGGGAATAGCAGTTGCGATGAAGATACATGCTCGCGGGCTGGTCGCCTCAACAGCCTTGACGATCGCGGCATCCTTGTTCGCGCCTCCGCCCGCCTTCGCACAAGATCGCCCTGCCAGCGAGGAACCAGAGGAAGGCGAGGATATTATCGTGCAGGCGACGCGGACGGGTCGCCGCGTGCAGGACGAACCGATTCGTGTCGAGGTGCTAGACCGGGAGGAAATTGAGGAAAAAATCCTCATGTCGCCCGGCAACATCGCCATGCTGGTAAACGAGACGCCGGGTGTGCGGGTACAGGTAACGTCACCGGCTACCGGCGCATCCAACGTCCGCGTGCAGGGGCTCAAGGGTCGCTACACGCAAATCCTTGCTGACGGCCTGCCACTCTATGGCGGACAGACGCCCTCGATCGGCCTGCTGCAAATTACACCTACCGATCTTGGACAGGTCGAAATCATTAAGGGTGCGGCATCGGCGCTCTATGGCCCCTCGGCGCTGGGCGGCGTCATCAACCTCGTGTCGCGTCGGCCCGCAACTGAACAACAGGGCGAACTCCTGTTGAACGCCACAAGCCGGGGGGGACAGGACGTGACCGCCTACAATTCAGCGCCGCTCACCGACGATCTAAGCTACTCGCTCACGGGTGGTTTCAGCCGGCAGGACCGGCAGGACCGGCAGGACGTGGATGGGGACGGCTGGGCGAACATACCGGGTTATCATCGCTGGACCGTTCGCCCCCGGCTGTTCTGGGATGGTGCGAACGGGGCCAAAGCGTTCCTGACGGTTGGTGCGATGACCGAACAGCGCAAGGGCGGAACACTGCTAAGGAGGGTAGTGCCCGATGGCACGGCATTTCCTCAGGATCAGCGCAGCCGTCGCCTCGATGCCGGGTTAAACGCTCAAACCCCAATTGAGGGGCTGGGCACGCTGTACCTCCGCGCGTCGGGCGTCACCCAGTCGCATCTTCACCGTTTCGGCAACGTCGTGGAGAATGATCGTCACCGTACGCTGTTGACCGAAACATCGCTAGGCGGCGGTACGGGTGCGACCACATGGCTTGCCGGTGCAGCCTATCAGGTGGACACCTACCGCTCTCGCACCTTTCCCGCGTTTGACTACACCTACCGGGTGCCGGCGCTGTTCGCGCAACTGGAGCAAAAGCTGTTGCCGGACCTGACGCTTGCGGGAAGCGCGCGCTGGGACGATCATAGCGAATATGGCTCCCGGCTAAGCCCGCGTGTGTCGATGCTGTTCAAACCGGGACCGTGGACGGTGCGGGCGTCACTCGGTCGGGGCTTCTACGCGCCCACGCCGTTCGTTGAGGAAATCGATGCGGCCGGTCTGTCTCGGCTTGATCCGCTGCGTGGGCTTCGTGCCGAGACGGCGGACAGCGCGTCGATCGACTTCGGCTATGCGCGAGGCCCCGTTGAGGCGAGCCTGACGCTGTTCGGCTCGAACATCGACCATGCCGTGCAACTTCGCGACATTGCCGCCGATCGCGTCGCCCTCGGCAACGCCGATGGTGTGACCCGCACGCGGGGAGCCGAACTGCTGCTGCGCTATCATTTGAAGGCGATCACTTTCACGGGCAGCTACGTCCACACTGATGCGACGGAGCCGAACCCGGATGCCTTTGGACGCCGCGCCGTGCCACTGACCCCGCGCGATACCGCTGGCCTGACGGCTGTTTGGGAAAAGCGCGGCCGGGGTCGGATCGGTCTGGAAGCCTATTACACAGGCCGGCAGGGTTTGGAGGACAACCCCTACCGATCGAGAAGCCGGCCTTATGTCGAGCTGGGCGCGATGGGGGAGCTTGTGCTGGGATCGGTCAGCCTGTTCGTCAACGCGGAGAACCTGCTGAACGTCCGCCAGACCCGCTATGACCCTCTGCTGCTGCCATCCCGCGCGCCGGATGGCGCGTGGACTGTGGATCAATGGGCCTCGCTGGAAGGCCGCACGATCAACGGGGGCGTGCGCTTCCGGTTCGGCGGTGGTGCCGACTGATCCTCGTGCAATTCCGCGCGGGCCTGGCGTATGATCTGCCAGCCCCCCGACAGCCCAAGCCCCGCGAGGATCACGGCAACCGCGATATCCGGCCAGCCGGTGCCCGTCCCGAATACGCCGAAAGCGGCGGCAACGACGGCAATGTTGCCGATCGCGTCGTTGCGCGAACATATCCAAACAGACCGGCGATTGGCTTCGCCATGTCGATGACGCCAAAGGATGACCGCACATATGAGGTTCGCGGCGAGCGCCAGCCCGCCCACGACGCCCATCGTTTCCGCGGCCGGGAGCGTGCCTCTCGTCGCCATCCAGACGGTGCTGCCGATTACCCATGCGCTAAGCAGGATCAGCGAACCGCCTTTCGCTAGAGCCGCACGCGCCCGCCAGCGGAGCGCAAAGCCGGCTACCCCAAGGCTGATGGCATAGTTTGCAGTATCACCGAGGAAGTCGAGCGCATCGGCCTTGAGGGATGCCGACTGCGCCGAAACGCCGGCTGCGATCTCGACGCCGAACATGCCGGCGTTGATCGCCAGCGCGATCCAAAGCGCTCGCCGCCACGCCCGATCCTCATTCTTCGCGGCGGGGGCGGTGCAACCGCCGCAACAACCTCCTGCCATGCCGTCACCTCACAAATGTTTGATGACGCCCTATCTAGAGGCTGTTATGAACCTGTGGCGAGTGCGGCAGCCTGTTTCATCATGAGGCATGCGAAGGCAACGACGTGAAGTCCTGCGAGTGTTTCGGCATAACGTTCATAGTCTTTGACAAGACGTCGGAAGCGGGTTGCCCATGCGAAGGAGCGCTCGACGACCCAGCGTCGCGGCAGGAGGACGAAGCCGCGTTTGGCCTCGGGCAGTTTGACGACCTCAAGGGCTATGCCGTGTTTGGCCGCGGCATTGGCGGCACGTTCGCCGGTATAGCCCTGATCGACCCAGGCAAGTTCGACCGTGTCTTCGGTGACAGCCTGGACGGTACGAGCAAGCCGTTCCACCTCGCCGCGATCCTCCGCGCTGGCTGGCGTGACGTGGAGCGCCAGCAGATGGCCCAGCGTGTCGACCGCCATGTGGATCTTCGAGCCCTTCTTGCGTTTCCCACCATCGTAGCCGGCACGCTCACCGCTCTCGGGCGTGGAACGCAGCGTCCGGCTGTCGATGATCGCGGCCGTCGGCTCTGCCGTCCGCCCTGCCGCCAGGCGCAGCACCGCGCGCAGATCGTCCACCAGCGCCTCGAAGCATCCCGCCGCCAGCCAACGCTGCGTCTGCTGATACACCGCTGCCCAGGGCGGCAGGTCGTTGGGCATCCACCGCCATGGCGCGCCCGTCTTCACGATGTAGCGCAGACCATTGAACACCTCGCGCAAGTCATGATCGCGCTGACCCGCATCCTCACGCTGCAACAGCAGGTAGGGCATGACCAGCGACCATTCCTCATCGCTGACGTCAGACGGATACGGCTTGCAGCAAATATTCATCCGATAACGGATGAATCAGGCCCGCTTCCAAGTCCATAACAACCTCTAGTGTCTGTAGTAGCTACAGGGTCAAGGCATGGCGCTGACAATCGGCGATCTGAGCAAGGCGACGAACACGAAGGTTGAGACGGTGCGCTATTACGAGCGCATCGGTCTGTTGCCGAAACCGCCGCGCACGGCGGGTAATTACCGCGATTATGGGCAGGCTGAGCTAAATCGCCTATCGTTCATCCGCCGCGCCCGCGATCTCGGCTTTTCCCTCGACCAAGTGCGAGCGCTCCTAGGTCTATCCGACGACCGTAGCTGCGACTGCGCCGGCATCGACCGCATTGCCAATGAGCATTTGCGCGAGGTTGATCGAAAGCTTGCTGACCTGGGTGCCCTCCGTCGCGAACTGAAGGCGGTGATCGATTCATGCGATGGCGGCACCATTGCCGAATGCCGGATCATTGAGGCCTTAGGACCATCTGTGGGCGGTTAGACTATTCCCAAACCTCTATGCTGGACGGGTTTCGAGAAGGCTTGGGGTTTCTCGTTTCTCGATCCTCATTTGAGAATTCTGCGGGTCACAGTGCCGGGGTAAGGTCGGAAAGCACGCGGCTGACGGCCAGCACCGTCGCGTCGACGTCGGCTTCCGACGTGCGCCAGTTGACCACGCTGATCCGCATGGCGCGACGGCCCTGCCAGAGCGTGCCGCTGAAGAAGGCCGTTCCTTCCGCGTTGATGGCTGCAATCACCGTATCGGTATGACGATCATGGTCGGCTTCCGTGCGGCCGTGCAGATCAAGAAACCGGACGAGCCCCTGGTTCAGGCTCGGCATCGCCACCAGTTCGGCACCGTCCAGTTCGCCGATCCCGCGTGCAAGCGCGCAGGCATGGCGACAGCAGCCATCGATCATGTTCGCCAAGCCATCTCGCCCGAGTTCGCGCAAGGCGGCATAGATCGCGTAGCCGCGCGCGCGGCGGGTCCAGTCGGGCGTCCAGTCGATCGCATCGCGCGCATCGCCGCCGGGGATGAGATAGTGTGCGGAGAGCGTCATGGCGGCCCGGTGGGCGGCGCGGTCGCGCACGATCGCGATGCCGTTGTCCTGCGGCGTGTTGAGCCATTTGTGCGCGTCCGTCGCCCAGCTGTCGGCCAGCTCGACGCCTTCGACGAGGTGGCGATGCTCGCGGCTCGCCCGTGCCCACAAGCCGAACGCGCCGTCGATATGAACCCACGCCCCGGCAGCCTGCGCCATCGGGATCAGCGCGGCGAACGGATCGCACGCGCCGATGTTGAGGTCGGCGGCATCGAGGATGACGATCGTCGGACCGTCCCCGGCGACCAAGGCATCGGCCAAGGCCTGCACGCCGAGGCGGCCATCGCTGCCTGTCGCCAACGGGACGAGCGATCGTGTGCCGAGCCCGAGGAAGCGCAGCGCCCGCTCGATCGAACCGTGCCGCTGGTCGGTCGCCAACACCCGAATGGCAGGCGCTCCGACCAGTCCGTCCCTCTCCACATCCCAACCGACCCGATCGAGGACGGCATGGCGGGCAGCGGCCAGGCACGTCACATGGGCGAGCTGGCACCCGGTCGTGAAAGCGAACGAAGCCTCGCAGGGCAGGTCGAGCACGTCCTTGACCCATTCACCAGCGACTTCCTCCGTAACGGCAGCGGCGGGACCGCAGGCGTACATCGTCGCGTTCACATCCCATGTCGATGCGAGCCAGTCCGCAGCCAGCGCGGAGGGCAGAGCACCGCCGATCACCCACGCGAAGAAGCGCCCGCTCGCCGAGCCGAGCTGCCCGCCGGCGGTTGCAGCTACCAGATCGTCGATGACAGTTTCAGGTGGTGTCCCGGCCGCACCGAGCTCGACGTTCAATCGGTCGCGCAACTCGGCCAGCCCGACTGTCGTCGCCACCGGTCGGCTATCCAGACCTTGCAGATATTCGGTCGCATGGAGACAGGCCCGCGTCAGAACGGCGACTTCGGAATTCATGGTGTTCCCTTCGATAGTTAGTCGCGATCATGACGCCGGAAGGCGCGGCCCGCGCTCCGCTTCTTGCTGCCGAACTCACGGTCTCGGGCGAATTTGAAAGCAAGGACCGGAGCGCCGACCGACTTGCTCCACGTCATAGAGTGAGGTCAGCATAGGGATATCGTCATGCCGAACGCCACAATGCCATCCTCCACTTCATCCGATCCGCGCTGGGCGAGGATCGTCGCTCGCGACAGGAGCGCGGATGGCCAGTTTTGGTATGTCGTTGCGACCACCGGCATCTACTGCCGGCCGTCCTGCCCCTCGCGTACCGCCAACCCGGGCAACGTCACGATCCACGACACGCTGGTGGGCGCGCGCGAGACGGGGGCAAGGCCCTGCCGGCGATGCAATCCCGAGGGCAGCTCCATCGATGCCGAGAATGCCGCTCTCGTGGAACAGGCATGCCGCCTGATCGCGACTGCCGGGAACGTCCCTAGTCTCGCCACGCTGGCTGAGGCGGTCGAGTTGAGCCCCGGCTACTTCCACCGGCTGTTCAAGGCGACGACTGGCCTCACGCCGAGGGCTTATGCGGTCGCGCATCGTGCCGAGCGCGTGCGTCGAAGCCTGCATGAGGCCGAAACGGTCACGGCCGCGATCTACGATGCCGGTTTCGGATCGGACAGTCGCTTCTACGAGGCGTCGACCGCTTTGCTCGGTATGAAGCCATCGACCTATCGCGCCGGCGGGGCGAGCGAACGGCTATGCTTTGCCGTGGGAGAATGCACGCTCGGTGCGATCCTGGTCGCATCGAGCGGCAGGGGAGTCGCAGCGATCCTGCTGGGGGATGATCCTGACGCGCTGGTGCGCGATCTACAGGACCGGTTTCCCCGTGCCGAACTGATCGGCGGTGACGAAGCCTATGAGGAGACGATCGCGCGCGTCGTCGGCTTCATAGAGGCACCGGGCATTGGGTTGAACCTCCCGCTGGACGTGCGGGGCACCGCTTTCCAGCAGCGGGTCTGGCACGCGCTACGCGCGGTGCCGGCGGGGACGACCGTGACCTATAGCGAGGTGGCGCGCCGGATCGGCGCGCCCGCCGCAACCCGCGCCGTCGCCGGCGCGTGCGCGGCCAATCACATTGCCGTTGCCATCCCCTGCCACCGGGTCGTTCGCAACGATGGGAACCTGTCCGGCTATCGCTGGGGCGTGGAACGCAAGCGGCACCTCCTTGAGGTCGAGCGAGCCGATTGCGGGCTGCAACGGGATAACGAACAGTGTTGATAGGCTATGCTCGGGTAGAGGTGGCTCGGGGAATCTGCACAACGGGGATGAGTGGATTGCCGATCTGATAGCGGCCATCCTGGCCGCGAGCAGGAGGCAAGATGAGCAAGCAACTGCGCCGGAACCACAGCCCGGCGTTCAAGGCGAAGGTGGCGCTGGCTGCCGTGAAGGGCGAGAAGACGCTGGCCGAACTGGCGCAGCAGTATGACGTAATCTTCCCCCGGTTCGGCGGACACGCTGGGTTAGCCGGGGGATGATCATTTCCGCACGCGGGAGAGGACGCGGGCGGCAACGCCGCTTTGCGCCTGTAGCCGGCGACCGTAGCGCAGCGCGGTGGAGGGCGACGACCAGCGCAGGGTGAGCGCGATCCCCGCGCCATCCTCGCCAGCGGCGAACAGGTCCTGGGTCAACCCGACGCGCAGCGAATGGGTCGAGAGCGCGGCGACCGCCGCGTCCAGTTCGCCCGGGGCCACATCGACCAGCCCGGCGCGCGCAGCAGCCAGCGCGATCCGGCGGTAGATGGCGGTGACGCCCTGGCGGGTAAGCGGAGCGTCGCCGATCGTGTAGGTCACCAGCAGTGCGGCGGTCGCGAGGTCCTCATCGCCCCAGCGCGCATCGGCCAGTTCCTTCGATCGCTGCCGCCGCCGATCGACCCCCACCCGGCGGAACAACACGCCCTCGGCAATCGCGGCTTCCGCGCGCCATGCCGCCACCCGACGCATGGTGTCGGCCGACAGCCACGCCCAGGCCCCCACCCCTTCCTGATCGGTTTTCGACCGCGGCAGATGGAGGAGGCCGGTGCCGTCGGCCTGTGGTCTGAGATCGGCGAGCGTGACGGCGGTCAGTTCGCCGACGCGCAGGCCCGCGTCATAGCCGAGCGAGAGCAGCGCGGCGTCGCGCAGTCCCTGGACGTCACCGGAACATGCGGCGAGCAAGCCTGAGAGGGTGAACCCGCTGGTTTGGCCAAGCCCGGCGCCGAAGCGCAAGGGAGCGGCTTGTCGCTGGGCGGCGCCGTGGCGGCGGCGATTGCCGCGTAGCGCGTTACGGACCATCGCCGCCGAGGTCGGCGGATCGCCGCTGCCGAGCAGGCGGTGAACAGTGGCGAGGCTGGCGATGCGGCGGGCAAGCGTCGCGGGCTTGCGCCCATCGGCCTCGAGCGCGCGCAGATAGCGCACCAGATCCTCCGGATCGGCGGGACAGGCCAGGCGGCGCTCGCTGGCGCACCACGTCAGCCAGCAGTCGAGGTCGGCGGCGAGCGCGAGCTTGGAGGCATCGGCCATCGCCTCGAGCGCGGTCTCCAGCCCAAGCGCGCTGACCGGGGCCAGGTCGGCGGGCGCGGCACGGGCCAGCGTGGCGAGCAGGCGGTTGTCCGGGGTGGCACTGGCATCGCTGGCGGATCGGCGCTGCGGTAGCGTGCCATCGGTGCGAACAACGAGCACGCTTGCGACTGAAGGTTCCGGATGCGGGTAGAGATACGGGGCGGCAACGGTCATGCCATCACCATTAGGCTGTGGCATCATTTCCGTTGCAGGACTGATGCTACCACCTGTGTCACCTTGCGCGTCGGCTACCACTGGTGCGTCACCGTCCTGCCACACCGTCACACTATGGATCCTGTTCTGCCCGATAACCAGTCTGTGCATACCATAATGTCCGATTATGGAAAGTGATAGGATAGCGCATGGCGCATAGTGATATTTGTGTCATATCACTGGTATTTGCTATCATCAGGACCATGGTTGAACAGTGAAATGAACGACGCTATCGTTTCGCTGAAGCCCCATCGAGTAGCGGACCGTCACAATGACCGTGCAAGTCAACATTACACCGAACGGGCGCATGAGCCTGCCCGCCGACATCCGCAAGCGACTGGGCCTTGCAAGCGGCGGTACGGTCTATCTCGATGAGACCGATGACGGTGTCATGCTGCGCACCATGCCGCAGATCGTGGCACAGGCACAGGCGCTCGCCCGGCAATACCGCGATGCCCCCGGCGGCAACGTCGATGCCTTCCTCGCCGATCGTGCGCGCGAGAGCGGCGAATGAGCGTCGTGCTCGACGCCTCCGCGCTGCTTGCCCTGCTGCGCGGCGAGGCCGGCGCCAAGAAGGTCGAGGGCGCGCTCGCTGGCGCGCGCATGTCAGTCGTCAGCATGGCCGAGGTCGCCTCGCACTATCACAAGATCGGCATGCCCGACGACGCGGTCGACCGCATGCTGCGCTCGCTGCCGATCACGCTGGTTCCGGCCGATGCCGCGCTCGCCCGCGACGCCGCGCGGCTGTCCGCCCAAGCGCTTGAAGGTGGCCTTTCGCTTGGCGAGCGCTTCTGCCTGGCACTTGCCAGGCGCGACGCCCTGCCCGCCTGGACCGCTGACCGCACATGGAAGGAGATCGCCGCCGCTGCCGAGGTCAAGGTGGTGGCGATCCGCTGAGGCATGGCATCCTGTTTCAGGACGCCATGCAGGTCGTTGGTCAAATATCCACGACGTACTTCCCATGTGCATCCAGCAGGTCGTCGACCCATCCGCGATCGATCGGCTCGCCTTGCTCGATCAGCTTGATCTTCTGATCGGCGCGATCGAACAGCGCGATGCAGAACTGGTCGGGATCGAGGCGGGAGCGATAGGCTACACCGTCGAGGTCGGTTGTGGCGTGGACGGTGGCCGAGATCGCTTGGGTGCGGGCATAGGCGCCGGGATAGGTTTTGCCATCGTGATCGGCGGCGACCTCGGCCACGGTAACTCCCGCCCAGCCTAAACCCTTGCCGTGCGCGTCGGCGAGACGCAGTGGCTCGATTACACAAAACCGCGCAAAGCGGCGCTTTGCGATCTCGCTCCAAACCACAACCTTCTGCGAAGGTCGGCGCAGCAGCGTTTCGGCAAAGGGGCCGTCGCGTGTCAGCCCAAGATAGAGTACCCCATAGGTGCCGCTTGGATCGTCCCAACGCCACGTTGCGTCACGCTTGCCGTAGAAGCGCGCGCCACGGTCCGACGCATGGATGCGGTACAATATGTCGTTGGCAGTGATCGTCGTCGTCGGTCGTCCCGGTCGTGCCACGCCTCAATCCTCGAGCGTGGCGGCAAACCGGACAAGACGCTGGATCGTATCCGGACCGCCGGTAACCATCGTCATCGGCAGGTCCTCGCCCAGTCCTTCGTCGCCCTCGACCATGAACTGCAACAGCGCCCAGGGACTGGTGGTCGGCGTCGCGGCGAGCACCGCCGCCATGCCGGGAGCGATGCTGCCGCCATCGAACTGAAAGGCAGGGAAGAGCTTGCGACCATTGTCATCGACAACAAGCAAGCGGTGGCTCGTCACCGCCTTATGCACCGCCTGCACCGACCGATAGCCGAGCAGCGCACGCACCTGTTCAGCGGTAAGCGCCCCGCCCGCCTGCGAGACGAGGTCGCGTTTGAACGCAGCCGTTCGAGCCAGCTGCTCAGCGACACGGAGTTCCTCGGGATCGACAGCGGGCGTATTACGCAAGATCGCGAGCAGCATCTGGGTGAAGTCTGCGGTGCCAGCCACATCTTTCAGGTGCGCCGGTGACAGCGATCGCGCGACCAACGCGGCACCGTTTTGCATCCGCCGGTAGATGACGTCTGCCACCTCTGCACTTGCTGATTGTGTCGCCATGAAGCTCTCCTGGTTTATACTGGATGATATAGTATTAGTTTAATCCAACTTCAACCAGCAAGCCATATGCTTGTTCGTCTGGACGACACAGCGAAGCTCCAAGGCTTCGAGGGCTCAGAGCCATAGTCGCAACCCTACCGAATAATATTCGTCGCCGATATCTCGCTTGGGCAAAAGCCAGGGTGCAGCCGGGACGGCGATGTGGATCGGCGCCAAAAGTGGGACCCCGACAAAGTCTTGCCAAGCTGTTGAATCTGCCACGAAGCTTTGGGTCATGAGGGGTCCCGATCGGCGCCGATCAGGATCCCTCATGACCCAATTTATTGTATAGATTACAAATCGTTAACACCGAACGACCACACTCGTCGCCGGGCTACGCTACCCCGACCGCTTTAATTCGGCGATTACATCTGCCTAGGCGGCGTGGACAAATTTGAGCCAGTACTTTGCTGTGGCGAGATGGACCATGCCGAGGAAGCTGCTGGCGAGCTGATCATAACGGGTGGCGATGGCGCGGTTGATCTTAAGGTGACCGAACATGCGCTCGATGCGGTTACGTTGCCTGTAAAGTACCCGGTCATGCTCGATCTTCATCCGGCGGTTTGAGCGGCTGGGAATGACGGGCTCGATGTTCCGTTTGGCAAGGTCGGCACGGATGGCGTCGGCATCGTAGCCCTTGTCGGCCAGAAGCGCATCTGGTGTGCGCTCGGGAAGGACGATCAGGGCGTCATACGCCTTGCAGTCTGCCGCCTCGCCGCCGGTCAGGTGGAAGGCGAGCGGTCGCCCGAGGGCATCAGCCAGGCAGTGAAGCTTACTAATGAACCCGCCCCGCGAGCGGCCAAGAGCGCGTCGATGAGCCCCCCTTTTCCGCCCGCTGCCGAGACGTGGGCGCAGACGATGGTGCTGTCGATGCTGTAGTGGCCGGTGTCCGCCATGATCTCGGCCAAAGTTACTGCTACGATCTCCCAGACCCCGGCCTCGCTCCACCGACGGAACCGGCGATAGATGGTGTTCCAGTTCCAGTATTTGGGCGGCACATCACGCCACGGCGCACCGCACCGGAGCCGCCAGAGTATGCCGTTAATGATCGAGCGGTTCTGCTCGGGAGGCCTGCCCCAACCACGGTTCTTGCTCTCTATCGGCAGCAGGTCCTTCAGGATGCGCCATTCCGCCTCGGTCAGATCGCCCCGGCTCAACCTTGCCTCCAAAAGGCAGCCTTGAATCAACCTTGGATTGTTCCGTCAACGCCAGCGCGAGGCATCTTCAATTATCGGCGCCGCTCATGCCACATGACGATCACCTCGACTAAGTTTCCGGCAGCGTCCCGATCAAACTGCGAAAACAGGCGATGCTGAACCCTCGGCTCATCTCCGAAGCGTCCAGCAACCTGATACGAGCATTCTGGCGTTGTGTAGGTGTACCCGCAAGAAACCTCTGACACCCCGATCAGCTCGGCCGTTTGTCCGGGACGATTTGCGAAGTGGGCAAAGGTCTTGCTCAGGTCGGGCCAGTGCGACGTGACATACCGGCTCACCTCTTCAGCGGTCGGCAGTGCGGGGGCTGGCTGGGTTTCCTCAAATGCTCGCGATGTGGCGCAGCTGGCGAGGGCCGGGATCAAGGCCATAATAGATCGGAAGCGCATCGTCAGATGCTATCCTACCTTGCCACGATACCAAGCCATTTTGTCCACGCCGCCTAGCACTACCTGGGCACTTTGATGTCAGAAGGCAGCCGAAAGCGTTTTTGACAGTGTGGGCAGCAGACGGGTGGAACGAGACGTTCGAAAAGTTTGCCGATGATGGCTTGTCGGACCGCGGGCAGGCTTGGTGCTGGCGGCGGTCCCGGTAGTCCGGTCGTCATTTTTTCCCCGCCCCGTCCGACGATGTTCGGCGAGGCGCAGGTGCTGGAGATAGGCACAGGCGATACACGCCATCAGCGCATGTCGGTGCAGGCCGGTCCATGACCGCCCTTCGAAATGGTCGAGGCCCAGTTCCTCCTTCAATTGCTGGTGACCCTGCTCGCATACCCAGCGCGCCTTGATCGCTCCTGCCAAGGCGCGGCGCGTCGTGTCGGCCGGCAGGTTCGACAGATAGTATTTGCGCTCGCCCGACGAGCGCCATTCGCCGACCAGCCAGACCTCTGCGCCGGGCAGGTGACGGTTGTTGCCCCAGGTCGGGCCATCGCCGACGCGCACCCGGCACATCGCGAACCGGGCCGCCAGCTTGCCCCTCGTCCCATGCCGCCACGCCAGCCCGGCCAGCATCGTCTCGGCGTCGCGTGGCTCCCTGTCCGGCACCGGCTTGCGGGCGCGTCCGGCAGGAGGCACGATCCGCACATCGGCATCGTAGACCTTCTGGTTCTTCACGATCCCCACCGCCCAGCGTAGCCCGCGCGCATCCAGTTCGTGACGGAAAGTCGCGCTGGTACCGTAGCCGGCGTCAGCCAGCACCGTACCAAAGCGCGCACCGGCCGCCCGGATACGATCGATCTCCGCCAATGCGATCTCGCCCTTGGTCCGCGGCATCATCGCATCTTCAGGCACACCCGCTTGCGAGCAGCGGCCCGGCTCACTCGTCCACGCCTCGGGCAGGAACAACCGTAGTCCGACCGGAACCGGCACCTCGCCTTGCGCCAGCGTCGAGGAAACCAGCGACTGGCAGTTCGCCTGTTTGCCCAGTGCGCCGCAGTATTGCCGCGCCACCCCGACCGACAGCACCCCCTTCTTCGGCAAGGCCGTATCGTCGATTACCAGATAGGCGTCTGGCCCGCCCACCAGGCGATCCGCTTCGTGCGCCAGTTCCGTCCACAATGGCGCATCGTCCCAAGCCGGGCTGGCGATGAAATGCTGTAGCTGATCGTGACCCGGCAGACCCAGTCGCTCCGCCATCGGCGACAGGCTCTTGCGGTCGCCCGGACCCAACAGGCCACGCAGGTACAACGGTGCCCAGGTCCGACGCGTCCTGCGACCCATCACTGCCAGGAATGGCGCCAGCCACGCGTCCAGTTCCTGCACCCTGTCACGATCGCTAGCCACCGCCACCTCGCATCTGCCAGCAACCACAACGATCTACACCGCATCAAAGTGCCCAGGTAGTGCTAGGGCGCATTATCAGATATCTCTACCAGACGCTCTTAGCTGCGGTCGACCCAGCGCATCATCGTCGATAACCCGATACCCAGACTCTCCGCTAGCTCCTGCTGCGTCCGTCTGCTGGTTGCCACCAGCCGTGCCGCTTCGTGCGTATTCCTTCATGCACCGTCGCTGCTTCGTTATCGAGTTCGCCTTTCGCTTCAAGGTAACTCTCCATTTTCCGGGAGCACGTTCGTTCCGTCGCGCGCAACGGCGAGGACGCCATCAGGACGGCAAGATCGACCAGTCATCCGTTCCATGATCGTACCATAGCATCAGCACCTTGTTACTTTCGGCGTAGACGGCGGCGGCGACCTGTTGCGTTCCGTCGGCACGGGCGTCGAGGAAAAGATACGGGTTGCCGGTGATGCCGCTGGCAAACGGTTGCTTTGGCGAACGCACCTTGCCCACGCCCTTGTCCATGTCGATCGAAAAGGCCTGAAGCTCCTGCCCTACCCGCCCGAGCAGGATCACGCGGTCCCCATCGACCATCATCTCGAAGTCGCGCATGCCCGTTGGCACGTCCTCGTATTTCCAGGTGTCGAGGCCGCGGAAATAGCGCAACTGCGAACCGCCCGACGGGCTGAGGACGTGGAAGGTCTGCTTGGGCTTGTCGTCGTGCTGGTGCCAGGTTTCCAAGGCGGCCAGCGTACCCGTCGGACGACCAACATCGAGCTTGCGGCTACCCCATTGCTGGCCGGGGGTGTGGAAGGCGTTGGTGATCGGGCTGGTCGGGAGCAGAAGATTTACGGTGCCGGCAAGATCGAAGAAACCGGAGAAACTGCCCGAATAGGTGCATCCCGGGTCGTAGCGGTGTCCGTCGAACAAGTCCTTGAACGTGCCGTCGGCTTTCACGCCATAGATGGCGATACCATTGCTCCACCGAACGGCGAATGCACCGATCGTGTCGGCAGGCGGCTTGCCGCCAAGCAGAACCGGCTGTCCGATCACGCCGCTATGCGAATCGACATGCGCGGTGATCTTCCATTGCCACACCGGATCAGGGCTGACCTTGTCCAGACTGACGTCGAAACGGGCCAGCGTACGCTCGTCGCCATGGACCATGATGATCGTCGCCCGCATGCCGTCCACCGACGACACGACCAGCGGGCTGCAGCGAAGCTTGATCGGCCGCTGGGTACAAAGCGGATGGTTCCATGGGCGGGACGGCTTCAGCACGAGATAGCCTCCGCGCTCCGCTACGATAAGGTTACCGAGACTGTTCGAAACTATCGCGGGGCGACGGGTTTCGGCGCGGTCGATCGTGACGGCGGTAACATTGTCGCGTTCGGGGAGCAGATGGAGTGCCTGTTCGCGGGCGAGCGGATAAAGATACTGATCAAAATCGAGCATGAGCTGATCGGTCCGCCACAACTGCCCCCAGAAGCGCAGCGTGTTGTAGATACCGGTCTGCGCCGCCCGCGACGCGAACTGGTAGAGCGGTTTCATACGATCGACCCGGCACGGTCGCCAGTTGCGGTACGATCCCAGCGATGCGGCCCATTGCGACGGATCATGCACCAGGCCGGGATCGCCGCCGACCGCCTGCAACATGGCGGTCCTCGCATGATTTTCGTCTTCGGTCGCGGTGGATCTGGTGCTGGCAAAGGTCGCCGATCCTTCGACCACGGCATGTTTGAACGCGAGCTTCGCGGAACGTTCGAACTTCTTGGCGTCCTGGATCGAACTCACCGTCTTTTCGTCGGTCATGAACAACTTGCCGCCGACGATGGTTTCGATCGGCAGATAGGCACCCCAATCCTCGAAAAAGCGCCGCAGCCGTTCGAAATGTTCGAACGATCGCCCGTCCTTGCCGTTGAACCATTCAAGGTCCGCCAGGCAGTCCGGATTCACCGGCTCGTTCGCGAGCTGCAACTGAACCTTGGGCACGGTCAGCTCGGAATAGGTGTAGGCGGTGCTGCCTTTCGTGAGGTTTGCGGTGGTATCGCTGCCGGCGATCTCACCGGCGACCGACACACCCCAGCCGGATGCGCCGACGCTGGCGGATATGCCGACGGTGGAGCGGATTTCACGCTGGTTACGATCGAAGGTCAGCACATCGTTGCTGACGAACGTCTGTTGCGGCGTCCGGAAGCGCATGCCGTGCAGCGCCTCCTCCATCGGAATCACGTCACGGTAGCTCCAGGTAATCGTCCCGCTCTTCATCAATATGCCTGCGGTAACGCCGCTGATCGCGAGAACATGCCGCGCGGCATCGCTGTCGAGCGCCGCGAATGTGTCGTCCCCGCTTTTGGTGGCCTTGCCGCGATCCATGGTCGGAAGTTGCTGGGCAAGGTCCCGAAAGGCGCCGATCTCCGCCGTCTTGCGATCGGCGGGAAGCGTAACCGCAGGTGAAACCGAAGCAGGCACCTTGAGCCGCTGGATCGATACGATACCGCCGGGTTGCAAGACGTCGGCGACGGCCAGTCTGGATTCAGCGTTCGACTGTACGATGGCCTTGTCCACCAGAAAGCTGTCGGTCTTCTTGATCGCCCTGACAGTTTCCAGTCTGCTGCGCAGCGTCGCGAGCTTCGTAGCCATCGAATACATCACGCGCCAGATCTCGACCCGATCGCCATCGAACCGAAGCTGGATGGCCGTCTCCGTTTCGATGTCGCTCTGGATCGTATCGCGAAGGACCCGTGGCGTCTTCTTCGACCCGTCGGCTTCGCTCGCCGCTGGAACCGGCGAGCGCTTGTGAGGCACGTCATCCTGTGTCGATCGTGGAGCTTTGTCAGGATTCTCCCTGCTCGTCGGTTCCTGCGCCAACCTGTCCTCCCCCTCGTTCTCGTTGCCGTACGGAAATGAAACGGCCGGAAGGCGGCAGCGCATTGTTCCGTCAGATTTGCTCGCGTTTTGATGCTGCCCGAACGGCAAATCTATGGCAACGGCAAAGCCCGGACGCTTCCTTGCGTTACCAGCAGACGGAGACAGGCCTTGAGTATCGTCGTCACCGGAGCCGCCGGGTTCATCGGTTCGCATGTCGCGCGCCGGCTGATCGACAGCGGGCGCGACGTGATCGGCATCGATAATTTCGAGCCTTATTACGACGTCGCGCTGAAGCATGCCCGCATCGCGTCGATCAAGGCATCGGAACACGGCGGCCGCTTCACGCTGCGCGACGTGGATATTGCCGACGACGTCGCGCTCGATGCCGCGCTGGAAACCGATGCGATCGACGGGATCGTCCATCTCGCCGCCCAGGCCGGGGTGCGTTACTCGATCCTCGAACCGCGCAAATATGTCCGCGCAAACCTGGTCGGCCATCTCAACATGCTCGAGGTCGCGCGGGCGCGGCCGGGGGCGCCGTTTGTCTATGCGTCGTCCTCCTCGGTCTACGGCGGCAACACGGCGCAGCCGTTTCGGGTGGAGGACCGGGTGGATTCCCCGCTCTCGCTCTACGCCGCGACCAAGCGCGCCGACGAGCTGATGAGCGAAACCTATGCCCATCTCTACCGCATTCCGCAGACGGGGCTGCGCTTCTTTACCGTCTATGGCCCATGGGGGCGGCCCGACATGGCGATGTGGCTGTTCACCGACGCCATCCTGTCCGACCGGCCGATCACCGTGTTCAACGGCGGACGCATGGTGCGCGACTTCACCTATATCGACGATATTGTCTCCGGCGTGGTCGCGGCACTCGACCGGCCACCGTTCGACGATGGCGAGGAAAAAGCCGGGGGCAGCCATTCGCCGCACCGGCTCTACAACATCGGCAACAACCGGCCCGAAGCGCTGGAGACGCTGATCGCGACGCTGGAAAACGCGCTCGGCCGCAAGGCGATCCGCGACTATCAGCCGATCCAGCCGGGCGACGTGCCCAGCACCAGCGCCGACATCAGCGCGATCAGCCGCGATCTGGGGTTCAGCCCGACCACGCCGATCACCGTCGGCGTGCCGCGCTTCGTCGATTGGTATCGCGACTATACCGGACGCTGAACGCGACAGCATTTGCGCCGTGCGTCGAGCGCGCCTATCGCAGAACGTACGGCCCAACGGAGAAGGATCGGGAATGTCGGTCGCCAGGACATGGTTGGCAATGGGCACGGTGGCCGCGCTGCTGGCCGGATGTGCGGGCAGTCGCGGCGGGGACATCCCCTACAACCCGGACGGCTTTGTCGCACCCGATCCCGTACCCCTGCCCGCGCTGACCACCGATTATCGGCTGGGCAGCGGCGATGTGGTGTCGATCCGAGTGTTCCGGGTGGACAGCATGTCGGGCGAGCAGACGATCGACACCGCCGGCCGGGTCAACCTGCCGCTGCTAGGGCTGGTTCCCGCCGCCGGCCGCACGACGAGCGAGCTCGAAGCCGATCTCAAGCGGCAATTGGGCGCGAGGTATCTCAACGATCCGCAGGTGGCGGTATCGCTCAAGACCGCCGTGCAGAAAACGATCACCGTCGATGGATCGGTGATGCAGCCCGGCCTGTATCCGGTGCAGCCAGGCAGCACGCTCATCACCGCGATCGCGATGGCGCGCGGCACGGCGGAAGGGGCGAATCCCCGCCGGGTCGTGGTGTTCCGGCGGATCAACGGACAGCGCATGGCCGCCGCATTCGACCTCTCGACGATCCGCAAGGGAGAGGAACCCGATCCGACGATTTATGCCGAAGACGTGATCGTCGTGGATGGATCGCGCACCAGCCAGGCGATGAAGTCCGTCCTGCAGTCGCTGCCGTTCGTATCACTGTTCCGTCCGTTCTGATCGCGTCACGAGATCGTTGCGCGACCAGGGGAAATCGGATATTCTCCACGGTCGAAGGAACCATCGACGCGATCGGTTCTTAACGGAAATATGAAATCATCCGCTACCGGGATCGACCCGGGCCGGATCGCCTTAGGGAGGCTGTGATGGCAGGCAGGACGATGGCGTGGATGGCGGCGGTCGCGATGGCCGGACAGGCATCGGCAGCGATGGCGGCACCGGGCGTGACCGCCGGAGTCGCGACCAACCGTACCGCGCTGGCGATCCCCGCCGAACCGCAGAGCGCGCCGACTGGGCAATGCCGTGCCGCCGATGGCACGCCGGTTTCCTGCGATGAGGCCGGTGCGATGCGCGGCGGCTATCTCGGCCGGAGCTGGCCGGTGCTGCTCGGCGCGATCGCCGCCGCGTCGCTCGGCATTGTTGCCGCCGTCAGCAGCAAGAGCGGCGCGCCCGCCAGCCCGTAACCGGACCGAACCAGCGGGATCGTCGATTGATGCCAAGGTCGGTTCGGGAGTATGTCCCCGCCGCCTTTTTGGGCGTTTGCATCCTGTTGGGTGGCGCCAGTTCGGCCGGCATCTTCGCCAACGGCTTGCTGCAACTCTTTGCCATCGTCGTGCTCGGGACGCTGGCTTTCACACGGCCAGCACGGCTCATACCGGCGGCGCGAACATTGGTCATCGGTGGCGCGGCCTTTGCAGCTTGGCTGTTGGTTCAGTGCATTCCCCTGCCGCCTGCCATCTGGTCGCATCTGCCCGGCCGGGCGACGGTGGTCGACGGATTGGCACTCAGCGGCATTGCGCCCGGCTGGGAACCGATGTCGCTGGCCCCGGACGCCACGATCGCCGCCCTGCTCGCCTTGTTGCCGCCGGCGGCGATGGCGGGATTGACGCTGGGCGCGACCGACAATGCGCGCCGCATCGTCATCGGCACGCTGATCGCGGTCTCGATCGGTGCTGCGCTGCTTGGTATCGTCCAGTTCCTTGGCGGAACCGATTCACCCTTCCAACCCTATAGCGTCACCAATCCCGGTCAGGCCGTTGGGCCGTTCGCTAATCGTAATCATCTGGCGACGCTGCTGCTGTGTGCGCTGCCGTTCCTCGGCCGGTTGATCGAGCGACGCAGGTTGCGGCATGGCGGCGCGGCGTTGGTCGGCTTCGCCGTGCTGGCGGGCGGCGTGGTGTTGACCGGATCTGATGCCGGGCTGGCGTTGCTGGCGGTCGTACTGTCGGTCATCGGCCTGCGCGTTGCGCGTCGCCACGGCCTGTCGCGAGCCAACCGCAACCGCCTGACGATCGCGCTGCTGCTCGTCGGGACGATCGCTGCCGGCGTGGCGGGGCGGATGGCATCGTTCGACGAGTCGGCTGGTGGCGCCGACCAGCGACGCAACGTCACCGTGCCGCGCACCTTGGCCGCGGCAATCGATCATCTGCCCGTCGGCGCGGGCGGCGGTAGCTTCACGACGATCTATCCGACTTATACCAATCCGGCGCTCGCCTCGCCCGCGTTCGTCAACCATGCCCATTCCGACTATGCCGAACTGCTGCTGGACCACGGCGTCGTCGGCATGGTTCTGATCGTCGCAGCATGGCTATGGTGGTTGCGACGGGCGCGAAGTGGCAGTGGGGAAGCGGCGCTGATCGCGCTGGCGATCATGCTGCTCCACAGCCTTGTCGACTATCCGCTCCGTACCGCCGCGATCGCGACGATTGCCGCGTTCGCCGCGGCGCTCGCCAGCGGGCAGCCGCCAGGTGATCCATCCACGGCCGGACGGCGCCGCGCATCACGGGAGTTGTCGGAAACCTTTGATCTGGGGTAGGCAACCAGCGGGGGCGCACGGCCAGCGATGGACGGGCTGATCGCCTCACAGGGAGAGGGTGGCAGACATGGCCGAGCATGACGATCACGGCGGCACGCTGCCGAGCCGCCTGACCGATGGCGGCAATCCTGCCATGCTCGGCCGGCCGGTGGTGGCGATCACCCGGACCGATTCCAAGCCGCGCGTGATTCCGCAATTCGACCTCGCCGATCTGTTGCGCGTCGTCGCCAAGTGGAAATGGCTGATCCTCGGCGCGGTCGTGCTGGGCCTCGCCGTGGCGATCACGGTCACAATGCTCTCCACGCGGATCTATCGTGCCTCGGCGACGCTGGAGATCAACACGACCCCGATCGAGGTCATGGGCAACAATCGCGGCGTCATGCCCAAGCTGCGCAGCGAG
Source organism: Sphingomonas sp. Leaf4 (assembly GCF_920939515.1). NCBI lineage: Bacteria > Pseudomonadati > Pseudomonadota > Alphaproteobacteria > Sphingomonadales > Sphingomonadaceae > Sphingomonas > Sphingomonas sp. Leaf4. The sequence goes on from NZ_CAKLBB010000017.1 coordinate 25,907, forward strand.
GATCAGTTCCTCCAGACGCAATATGGCCTGTTGCGCAGCCGCTCGCTCGCCGAACGGGTCGCGCAGGCCCTGAACCTGGCCGCCGATCCGGCATTCGCCAGCAACGCCGCCGGACGATTGACCGCCAATCTCGACGTCATGCCGATCCGCGGTAGCAATCTCGTCCAGCTCAGCTACACCGATCCCGATCCGGCGCGGGCCACCCGGATCGTCAACGGTTTCGCGACCGGCTTCATGGCCGCCAATGCCGACCGCCGGTTCGAGGCGACCGCCTATGCCCGCACCTTCCTACAAAACCGGCTGAACGCGACCAAGCAGCGACTGGAAGCCAGCGAGCGCGAGCTGGTTGCCTATGCCCAGCAAAAGGGCATCGTTCAGCTCGACGGCGGCGGACAAGGCGCGGCGCGCGGCGACGGGCCGACGTCGTCGACCGGCGATTCGCTCAGTTCGCAATCGCTGGTCGCGCTGAACGGCGCGCTGTCGTCGGCGATCGGCGAACGCATCGCCGCCGAGCAGCAATACCGGCAGGCGGTGGCGAACCGGTCGTCGGGCGACGCGCTGCAAAACCCGACGGTGCAGTCGCTTCGCGCCGAGCGGGTGAAGCTGGAGGCGGATTACCGCGAACGGCTCGCGACGTTCAAACCCGACTTTCCCGACATGGTGGCGCTGCGAAGTCGCATCCAGGAGATCGATCGATCGCTGCAACGCGAAACGGGCGAGGTATCGTCCTCATTGCGCTCGGCCTATCTGGCCGCGCTGGGGCGCGAGGCCGAGTTGCGCGGACAGGTGAACGCGCTGCGCTCCAACGTGCTCGACCTGCGCGGGCGCGGCATCGGCTATACGATTTTACAACGCGAGGTGGAGACGAACCGCACGCTGTACGATGCGCTGTTGCAGCGATTCAAGGAAGTGGGCGTCGCCGGGGGACTGGGCGAGAGCCAGGCCGGCATCGTCGACGCGGCGATCCAACCGACCAGCCCGTTCCGTCCCAGCCCGGTCCGCAACCTCGCGATCGGTCTGGTCGCCGGACTGGTGCTGGGCCTCGCCATCGCCTTCGCGATCGAATTCATCGACGATGCGGTCAAGACGCCCGAGGACGTGGCGGCCAAGCTGAACCTGCCGCTACTGGGCGTCGTGCCCAAACTGGCACGCGGCAAGACGGTGCGTGATGAGTTGATGGCCCCGCGATCACCGGTCGCCGAAGCGTATTATTCTATCATGACCGCGTTGCAGTTCACCAATGGCGGCAGCCTGCCGCGATCGTTGCTGGTGACGAGTTCGCGCGCGGCCGAAGGCAAGTCGAGCACGTCGCTGGCGCTGGCGCAGAATCTGGCGCGGACGGGCGTGCAGGTCCTGCTGGTTGATGCCGATCTGCGCAAGCCTTCGTTCATGGCCAAGGCCGACGGCGACATCGGTCTTTCGCGCCTGCTGATCGGGAACGACAGCATCACCGAACATGTCGTGCAGACCAACACGCCCAATCTATACCTGTTACCCAGCGGGACGGTTCCGCCCAACCCGGCGGAATTGCTGGCGACCAGTCGCATCCGGGCGGTCCTGCACGAAGCGATCGACCGGTTCGGCGTCGTGGTGGTCGATGCGCCGCCGGTGCTCGGCCTTGCCGACGCGCCGGTGCTGGGGTCGATCTGCGACGCGACGGTGATGGTGATCGAGGCGGGATCGATCCGCCGGGCGATTGCGCTGGGGGCACTCGGGCGACTGATCGCGTCCGGCACGCGGATCATCGGGATAACGCTGACCAAATATAATCCCAAGACCGCCGGATACGGCTATGGCGACGGATATGGCTATGGCTATGGCGCGACCTATGGCGAGGGATCGAAGACGCCGATGCTGGACATCACCCAGTGATCCGGACCGCGCCTGCGGTTCGCACCACGGGGATTCGTATCGCGATCGTCGCCGGCCTGGCGGTCCTCGGGTGGGGAGTCGTGCGTAACGGCGCGCTGGCCGCCTTCGCCGAAACACGGCCGAACGTCGCAATGACCTTTGCCCCCGCCGGGGGAGCTGCGCTGGCCAATGCGGCGCAGGCGCGAATCGTCGCGGCGGGCGGCACCGCCGATCGGGTGGCCCGGACGCAGACCGCGCTCGCGCTGCGCCGTGCGCCGCGAGATGCGGCGCCGCTGATCCTTGCCGGTCTCGCGGCCAGCGCCGATGGCGCGGCCGACCGGGCACAGGCGCTGATGGAAGCAGCACGCGGTCGCGATCCGCGATCGGGTATCGCGCGTTACTGGCTGCTCGATCACTATGTCCGCACCGCTCAGTCGGCCAAGGCGCTGGCCGAGGTTGGCCCGGCGCTACGCCTGCGGCCCGGCACGCGCAAGGCGATCTACATGCTAGTATCGGCGATGGCCGCGCAGCCGGAAACGCGTGGCGCGGTGCGAGGCGCGCTGGCGCGCGACCCGGACTGGCGCGAATCCTTCCTGACGACCCAGGCGAGCGCCAATATTGATCCTCACGGGCTGATGCGGCTGTTTGCATCGCTGCCCCCCCCGGCCGATCCGGCGGCGGCCGCGCGCGAACGGCGCGCGGTGCTATGGTCGACGGTGCGCGCCGGGGCCTATGGCGAAGCGCAGGCGCTGTGGCGGGCGGGGCGTCCGCCCGTCCGGGGCGATGCCGCTCCGCTCCGCGACCCGATGTTCCGCGACGCCCCCGGCGACGTGCCGTTCGTCTGGAACGCGCCTTCCGTGGCCGGATTGCAGAGGCAGCCGGGCGACGGACTGCGGATCACCTATCGCGGGGACGCTCCGGCGACAGTGGCCGAACAACTGGTCGTCGGCGAAGGTCGCTTCCGCCTGTCGCTGCACGGCAGCGGGACAAACGTCGTCGCCCGGCTTTCCTGTGTCCGAGACGAGGCGCCGCTCGCGGTTGCCGCGCTTGAGGGCGATACGGTCGATGCGGTGATCCCGGCGAGATGTGGCGCGGCATGGCTGCGGATCGTCGCCACCCCCGATGCCGGCGGGACCGTCGCGGCCACCGTCACCAACGTGCGACTGACCCGCGCATGACGGCGGACCGGCGCAGCGCGCTTGCTGCCGCGCAGCGGATCCACGATCACCTTTCGCCTCGCCGGCGACGGGAGTTGACCGCCACGCTGGTGCTGATGGTGATCGGAGCCTTTGCCGAACTGGCGACGATCGGTGCGGTGTTGCCGTTCCTGGTCGTCATCACCGGTGGCGAGGGCGGCCGCTATGACATGGTCGTGCGAGCCGTCGCGCGGTTGGGCGCGGCAGCGGGGATCGGCACCGTCGCGGTGTCAGCGATCCTGCTGGTGGCGGTGGCGGTGGCGGCGGGTGCATTGCGCCTGATCCTGACGCGGTCGAGCCAGCATGTCGTCTTTGCCATCGCGCACGATCTGGCGACGCATATCTACGAACGCACGCTGCACCAGCCTTATAGCTTCCACGTCCAGCGCAACACCAGCCAGACGATCTCGGGCATCGAAAAAGTGCAATATGTGCTCGGCAACGTGCTGCTCCCGGCGATGGCGGGCACCACGGCGGCGATCGTCGCGCTGTTCGTACTCGTCGCGCTGATATGGGTCGATCCGGCGACCTCGCTGATCGCCGCCGCCTGTTTCGTCACCCTCTATGCCGCCGTCAGTTTTCTCACGCGGCGCAAGCTGTACCGCAACGGCGACATCATTGCCTCGGCGTTGCAACAGCGGGTACAGACGTTGCAGGAGGGGCTGGGCGGCATTCGCGACGTGCTGCTCGACCGGTCGCAGGCGATCTTCGCCGACAAGTTCAGTGCGATCGACGCCCGCTTCCGCGAAGCGCAGGCGACCAACCAGTTTATCGCCGCCGCCCCGCGCTATGTCGTCGAGGCGGGCGCGGTCGTGCTGGTCGCCACGCTCGCCTTGTATGTCAGCACCCAGCCGGGCGGCGTGGTCGCCGCGCTGCCGATGCTCGGCGCGCTGGCGCTGGGCGCGCAGCGCCTGCTGCCGCTCGTCCAGCAGGTGTATTTCAGTTGGTCGCAAATCTACGGTAATCGCGGCGCATTGAACGGGATCGCCGATCTGCTCGACATGCCCGCCCCGCCCGAACCCGCCGTCATCCCCCTGCCCCCCTTCACCGACGCGATCACGATCGATCGGCTAGGCTATCGTTATCCGACGGGGGAGGCCGCGGCACTCTCGGACGTGACGCTGACGATTCCCAAGGGGATGCGGATCGGGCTGATCGGCAAGTCGGGCAGCGGCAAGAGCACGCTGGCCGACATCGTGATGGGCCTGCTCGAACCGGGCGAGGGCGAGGTGCGGATCGACGGACGGCGGCTTGATGCGGGCGCGCGCCCGTCGTGGCAACACCAGATTGCCCATGTGCCGCAGGCGATCTTCCTCGCCGACGCCAGCATTGCCGCCAATATCGCGTTCGGGCGCGATCCTGCGGACATCGACATGGACCGGGTGCGCGACGCGGCGCGGGGTGCCGAACTGGCCGAGCATATCGCGACGCTGCCGCACGGCTATGACACGATGGTCGGCGAACGCGGCATCCGCCTGTCGGGGGGGCAGCGCCAGCGAATCGGCATCGCCCGCGCGCTCTACAAACAGGCACGGGTGCTGGTGCTCGACGAGGCGACCAGCGCGCTCGACGACGAAACCGAGGCGGCGGTGATGGCGGCGATCGACCGGCTGTCGCGCGACCTGACCGTCATTTCGATCGCACACCGCGTCACCACCCTGCGCGGCTGCGACACGATCGTGCGGCTGCAGGACGGCCGGATCGTCGCCATGGGCGGCTATGACACGATCGTCGGGGGGGGCGGTTGATCGGGCGGGAGTGGCGCGACGACATCCAGGCCCTGCGCGGATGGGCGGTGCTGATCGTCGTGCTGTTCCACAGCGGCCTCGGCATCGCGCCGTCGGGCTTTCTCGGCGTCGATATTTTCTTCGTCGTGTCGGGCTACCTCATCACCGGCAACGTGTTGCGCGCACGCGAGGCCGGCATCTTTCGCATCGGCCGTTTCTATCAACGGCGTATCCGGCGGCTGTGGCCCGCCGCGTTCGTCACGCTGCTGGCGACGACGATTGCCGCCGCCATGTTGCTGACCCCAACCGCGCAGGTGCGGTTCTGGCCACAGTTGCTCGGCGCACTGACCTTTTCGACCAACGTCGTCCTGTGGCGGCAGATCAACTATTTCCACGATTCCGCAGCACTCGAGCCATTGCTCCACTTCTGGTCGCTGGCGGTGGAGGAGCAATATTATCTGGTGCTGCCGCTGGCGGTGCTGATCGTGCCGCGCCGCTGGTGCCCATGGGCGGTTGCGGCGGTCACTATCGCCAGCCTCGCCGCCTTTCTGTGGCTCTATCCGCTGTCGCCGGGTGCGATCTTCTATCTGCTGCCAACCCGGGCATGGGAACTGGGCATCGGATCGATCGCCGCCGGGATGGCGGCGGACGGCCGGGTCGGGCGCGGGTGCCGCCACGCCACACCGGCGGCGGCCGTAGCCCTGCTCGCCCTGCCGTTCGTCGGGCTGCCGACGACGACCGGCTATTGGCTGACACTGCCCGCCTGTGCCGCGACGGCGGTGCTGCTGCTCGGGGCACGTCCGGCGGGCGCGGCGGGCAGGCCGCTCGCCTGGCTGGGCGACCGGTCCTACGCGATCTACCTCGTCCACTGGCCGCCGATGGCGTTCGCGCACGCCATCTGGCTCGGCAACGCACCGCCGGCGCCGGTCGCGGTCCTGCTGGCGATCGCGAGCGTGGCGGCGGGGGCGACGCTGCACGCGCTGGTCGAGCAGCCCGCGCTCCGCCTGCCGTTGTCGCACCGGTGGTGGGCGGCGTTGCTGGCCGGATCGGCGCTCATCGCGGCGACCGGCGCGGTCGCACCCCGGCTGACCGGGACCGACCGGGCGCGGGTCGACCTGACGCCCATGACCGGACTGCCAGGCGCAGCCTGCGACGGATCGCGTACCAGCTTCGATCCCGCCTGCCGCACCGGGCCCGTGCCACGCCTGATGCTGTGGGGCGACAGTTTCTCGCAGCATCTCGTCCCCGGTTTGCAGGCGACAACGCCGGTCGCCTTCGCGCAGGCGAGCAAGGGCGGGTGCCCGCCGTTGCCCGGCCTCGCCCCGGTCGATCTTCAGGCGAGCACGGCAGTCGCGCGCGGGTGCATCGCGTTCGGCGACAGCGTCCTTGCGTGGCTGGAACGAACCCCCGAGGTCGAGGTGGTGGTGCTGTCGGGATCGTATCTGCGCTATACATGGCCCGGCGTGCAGGTCCTGCGGCACGACGGGCGGTTGCATTCACCCGACCCTTCGCTGCTTGCGGCGGCGCAACGCGATCTGGTGACCCGGCTGCGCCGGATGGGCAAGCGCGTCATATTGGTCGCAGCCCCGCCGCAAGCCGCCTTCGATGCCGGCCAGTGTCAGGAACGCCGGATTCATGAGCTGCCGCTGGCCGGCGCGCCGCACGATTGCGCGATCACGCCGGCAACGCGGCTGCGGGACAGCGACTGGCTGGCGGCGTTGATGTTCCGCTTCACGCACGAGGGCACGCCGGTCATCGCGCTCGATCCCGCGCTCTGTCGCGAAGGCATTTGTCCTTCGACATGGCGCGGCGCGCCATTGTGGGTGGAGGGCAAGCATCTGACCCGCACCGGATCGATCATCGTCGCGCGGCGGCTGGACCTCGGCAAGCGGGTCTGGCGCGACGCGCGCTGAGATCAGCGGCGCAGCAACCTCCGCGCGATCATGCCGAAGCGCAGGATGCCGCCGGGCAACAGTGCCAGCGCGCGATAGGCGCGATAGGCCCCTCCCCCACGGTCGACGACCCCGGCGAGCAACCGCCGCGCATCGGCGGGGCGCCCCGCATATAGTTCGCTGCGGACATATTGCAGTCGGGTCCGGTCGCCGAAGGCGGTTGCCGCCACGCGCCGCGCCGGATCGGCGATCGTGGCGACCGCGCGATCGATGGCCGCGAACACCGGAGAGAGCGGCATCGCTTCGCCCGCCTGCCGCGCCGCCTGTTCGCGCGCCATGATGCCGTCGCCGCGCACGTAAAACGACGTCGCCCGGTCGCTCACTGCCATCGCGTGATCGACTGCCAGTGCGATCCAGAACGCCATGTCCTCACCCGGGAAAACCGGCGGCATACCGCCGATGCCAAGATAGGCGTCGCGCCGGATCGCCACGCTCGACGCATTGAGCAGGTCCGGCCGATGATCGCGGAAGAAATCGATCCGGCGTGGCGGCGTCGCCATCATTGGGACGTCGGCGATCGGCTCGCCCGGCAGGACCGTGCGCGATGCCGACGATACCAGTGCCGCGTCCGGGACGGCGGCGATCACTTCCACCAGCGTCGCGAGATGGTGGGGGTGCCAAAGATCATCGCCGTCGATCAGTGCGATCCAGTTGCCATGCGCCGCAGCGACTCCGGTGTTCCGCGCCGCTGCCGGACCACCGTTCGCTTGCCGAATCAGGCGGATGTGCGGATCGCCCAACGTCTCGACCACGTCGTCGCCGCCGTCGTGCGATTCGTCATCGACGACGATGATCTCGATCGCGGGACAGGTCTGTGCCCGCACCGATGCCAGCGTGGCCAGGATCGTCGTCCCCTTGTCATACAGCGGGATGACGACGGAGAAACGCGGTTCGCTCATGAAGCGATGCCGTACCGCACCGCTATTGCCCAGACCAGCGATTGCCGGCCGGGCCACCCCACGCAATAAGGCGGATGATGCCTGACCGCCCCGTGCTCCTCGTCAGCCCGCTTGCCGACCACGCGCCGCCCGGCGGGCGGGCGATGCTGGCGCGGATGCACCGCGCGGTGTTGCACGACCTGTTCGGCGAGGATCTGCTGACCGTTCGGCCGGAGGGATGCGCAAGCCCGGTCGCAGGAGTGCTGCGCGGCCATATCGACGGCATCGATTCCGCCGCGCTGGCGCGGATTGTCCGACTGGCTCGCGACCGGGGCGTCGCGCAACTGTTCCTCGACGGATCGAATCTTGGCGCAGTGGCGCGGGCGGTCCGGCGCGGCTGCCCCGAAGTGCGGATCGTCACCTTCTTCCACAATGTCGAGGCACGGTTCTTCTGGGGCGCGTTCCGGGATCGGCCGGGGGTGCGCCCGATCGGCGTGGTCGCCGCCAACTGGCGGGCGGAACGGCAGGCAGTCCGGCACAGCGATGTCCTCGTCTGTCTCAACGCGCGGGACGGCGACCTGCTTGCCCGGTGGTACGGACGGCGGGCCGATGCGATCCTGCCGCTGACCATGGCCGAACGTCCGGTCGCGGCCGGGCCGCGCATGCGGAACGATGGTTTCGTGCTGTTCGTCGGCGGTGGCTTCTATGCCAATCGCGTCGGCATCGCATGGTTCGCGCGGAGCGTCGCGCCGCGTCTGGCGGTGCGTACCGTCGTCGTCGGCCGCGACATGCCACCGATTGCCGGGGTCGAGGTGATGGGCGCGGTCGACGATCTCGCACCGTGGTATCGCGACGCGCAGGTGGTGATCGCGCCGATCTTCGACGGATCGGGCATGAAGACCAAGGTCGCCGAGGCGTTGATGCACGGCAAGCACGTCATCGGCACGCCGGAAGCGTTCGTCGGCTATGCGCGGGACGTCGTCGTCGCCAACACCTGCGCCACCGACGCCGATGGTTTCGTGCGTGCGATCGCTGCCCGGACCGGGCAGGCATTGCCGCCGTTCGACCCGGCGATGCGCGCGTTGTTCGACCGGTTCCATGGCACCGCCGCCGCACGCGACCGGCTGGCGGCCATCATGACGCCACCTGCCGGTGCAGCGCCGCCAGCCGCGCCGCCAGCGTAGGAAAGGCGAAGTGACGTACCCGCCGGTCGCCATATGCGACTAGCCGCGCGGTCTCGGCGGGATCGGACCAGACCCGTTCGATCGCGGCGGCGGCGGCGTGGGGGTCGTGCAGCGCGAAATCGCGGCCCTGCCCTTCGCTCAGTTCGCGAAACACCGCGATGTCGCTGGTGACGACGGGGCGGCGGCTTGCCATCGCCTCGATCACCGCGATCCCGAATCCTTCATAGGCGGACGGAACCACGACCATCGCACAGGCGGCATAAAGTGCCCGGACCATGGTATCGTCGGCATCATGCAGGATCTGCACGAGGTCGCCGATGCCCAGTTCGGCGGTCAGTCGCCGGATCGCGGGCGTACACCCGCCGTCGTTGCCGACGATCCGCAGCGGTCGCTCCAGCCCCTGCTCGCGCAGTACCGCGACCGCCCGCACCAGCGTCGCGAGGTTCTTGCGCGCTTCGACATGGCCGACCGCAAGCAGGAACCGGTCGGACGGCGTCGCCGCGCCAACGCCGGCGGCGAAGCGGGCGGTGTCGACGCCGTTGTAGACGACCTCGACCGGGGTGCCCGGCCGGAACACGGCGATTTCGTCGGCGATCGCCTGCGATACCGCGATCACGCGCGTCGCGTTGGCGAAGCCGTGGCGCAGGATGGGGCGCCCGACCAGTCGCTCGGCGAACGGACGGTCAGCGCGCAGCGGCCGCAGGTCGTGGATCGTCAGCAGCGTCGGGCACGGCGCCCGCACCAATGGCAGGCTGAATACCTCGAACAGATCGAGCCGGTCGTCGCGCAGCGTCCGATGCCAGTATCCCCGTCCCGCCGCGAACCGGACCAGCCGCCCGCTGCCCGGCACCGGCGTCGGGCGGATCGTGACGTTGGCGCAATCGGCGAACCAGCCGCCGATCCGGTGCTCGGCCGGTTCGTAGAGCACATAGTCGACATCGGGGGTTGCCCGGATCAACGCACCATAGAGTTCGCGGAATCGCTGGTTCGCCCCCGAGGGCCGGTCGTCGAAGCAGGTCGCGTTCAGCCCGACGCGCACCGCCGCTACAGCCCCAGCAACGCGAAGTGACGCGCGATTACCCGGTCCTGCGCGAACGGAGCCACCGCTTCGGCAAGCACCGCCGGCGCGATGGGCCGGTCGATCGCGGCGAGGATTCCGTCGGCCAGCGCAGGTGGGTCCGCCACCGGCACCAGATAGCCGTAGCGTCCGCCCTGCAACAATTCGCCCGGTCCGGTCGGGCAATCGGTCGATACCGGGGTACAGCCCGCCAGCATCGCTTCGACCAGGACGTTGGGCATCCCCTCGACATGTGATGAGAGGGCGAACACGTCGGCATGGGCGAAATATTTGAGCGGGTTGGCGACCCTGCCCGGCAAGCGTACCCGTTCGGCCAGCCCGCGCGTCGCGACGAGCGCCTCCAGTTCGCCGCGCGACGCCCCTTCGCCCAGAATGACGAGCCGCGCCGCCTTTCCCCGATCGCGCAGCACTGCCATGGCGTCGATCAGGTCGACGAATCCCTTCCACGGCGCCAGCGTGCCCGCCGCGACGACCAGCGGCACCGACCGGTCCCGAAACCACGGATCGTCGACAGGCTCGGCAGCGAGCGCGCGCACGGCGGGCTGGTCGACGATGTTGTACACGCAGACATGCTTGGTCGCCGGGCCGAATATCGTACGATATTGCCCGACCATGTCCTGCGACACGCAGGTCAACGCATCGGCGCGCCATGCCACGGCACGCGCCGCCCATTTCAACACCCAACGCTTGGTGAACGGGCGGTTGGAGTAGGTATCGAACGGCGTCACCCGCGACGATCCGCTGATCTTCGCGCGCGATCCGGTGACGATCGCGGCCGCCAGCAGGAAGGTGTTGAGGTGATCCTCCGCCGAAAAGACCGCATCGGGCTTCGTCCGGCGCAGATAACGGCAGAGCGGCACGACCATGCCACGGACCTGCGGCTTGCCCAGCACATGGATGGTCACGCCCGGTGCGGGCGGTACGCTCAGGTCGGCATCGCAATTGCCGATGATGAGATCGATGCGGTGCCCGGCCTCCGCCAGCGCGGCGGCGAAGCGCCGCTGCGCGAGCGGCACGCCCGAGACGGCATAGCGCGGCGTTACTACTGCGATCCTCAGCGGCGTCATGGCGCTGTCAAACCCGGATAGTCCCGTTCGCAGGGAAGGAACAGGAAGTTGTTGTAATAGCCCGAACGACCGAGCGTGTCGGCCCGCTGATGGATCGCCGGATTAAATTGTGCGACCGGCAGCAATACCCCGCCCATCAGAAAATATCCGTCATGGCCAAGGCCCGCAATCCGCGCGAAGGTGGTGGCGATCGGATCGCTCCGGTGGCGTTGCTCGATCTCGATCAACAACGCGGGACGCGCCGTCGCGATCGTCGCCAACGCACCTTCGATGACCGCCGCCTCATGGCCCTCGACATCGATCTTGACGAGCGCGGCGTCGGTGAAACCGAAATCGTCCAGCCGGCGCAGCGCCACCCGATGCGTCCGGACCGGCCCGGCATGGACCGACCCGTCGACCGATCCGGCGGCGTCATGCTCGGTTCCGTCGGCGTCGACCGGGATCGCCAGCTCGGCCTCGCCATCGCGGTCCGACAACGCAAAGGGATGAACCGTCACCCGCTCACGGCCCCGCGCCCATCCGCTCAGCGCCCGCAGGCACACCGGATGCGGCTCGAACACCTCGACCCGCGCCCCGATTCCGGAGAGCGCCAGCGCATAGGCACCATAGTTTCCGCCAACGTCGATCGCCCGCGCACCGGACGGCACGAGCCGCGACAGCAACGCCATTTCGGGCTCCAGCGTGCCCGTCAGGCGCGCATGCCAGTATTTCGCCGGCACCTGCCATGCCGGTGGCAGTCCGTTGCGTACCGCCGCCTTGATCCGGGCCACCCCCGCCATGGTCGCTCCCCCGCCAAACAAAAGTCGGTGCTGGACTTTTATCCCTCGTCACGGCTTTGTCGCGCGCAGAGCTGGGTGGGAAGCGAAAAATGTGCGGGCTGGCCGGGATCTGGACGGGAGGCGGCGATCAGACGGTGGTCGCGCGCGCGATGGCGGATACGATCGCCCATCGCGGTCCCGACGACGCCGGGGCATGGGCCGATCCGGCCGCAGGAATCGCGCTGTCGCACTGCAGGCTGGCGATCCTCGACCTGTCGCCGGCCGGGCATCAGCCGATGGCATCGCCGTGTGGACGCCATGTGCTGGTCTTCAACGGCGAAATCTACAATCACCTTGATCTGCGCCCTATGCTGGGCGGCGAGTGGCGCGGAACATCGGATACCGAGACGCTGGTCCGTGCCATCGCGCGCTGGGGCCTTGCTGCGACACTTGAGCAGGCGCACGGCATGTTCGCGCTGGCGCTGTGGGACCGGCAGACGCGCACCCTGTCGCTGGCGCGTGACCGGATGGGCGAAAAGCCGCTCTATTATGGGTGGAACGACGGACGGCTGGTCTTCGCTTCCGAACTGAAGGCGTTGCGCGCGGTGCCTGGCTTTGCCAACCCGGTCGCCCCAGCGGCGCTGGCCCGCTACTTGCGGCACAATTGCGTGCCGGCTCCCCTTTCAATCCTGGAACGGGTGTTCAAGGTCGAGCCGGCGTCGATCGTAACGATCGACGATCACGGGCGCGCCGCCGCGCCCTCCTCGCCACCGGTCGTCGGCGCTTCGGGCCATGGCGGAATCACCGCAACACGCTACTGGTCGCTCGACGCGGTCGTCGGGCGTGATACCGACGATCTGTCACCCGACGAAGCGGTCGACCGGCTCCACGACGAACTGCGCCACGTAATCGCGCGACAGATGATCGCCGACACCCCGCTCGGCGCGTTCCTGTCGGGCGGCATCGATTCGTCGACGATCGTCGCGCTGATGGCCGAGCGATCGCCCAGGCCGGTGCAATCCTTCACGATCGGCTTCGGCGACCCCGCCTATGACGAGGCGCCGCATGCCCGCGCGGTCGCACGGCATCTCGGCACCAATCATCACGAACTGCACGTCACCGCCGCCGAAGTGCGCGACGTCATCCCGGCGCTGCCCGCGATCTACGACGAGCCGTTCGCGGATTCATCCCAACTGCCGACGGTGCTGCTCAGCCGGTTGACGCGCGGTTCGGTAACGGTCGCGTTGTCGGGCGATGGCGGTGACGAGCTGTTCTGCGGCTACAACCGCTATCTGGTATCGCGTCGGACGTGGGAGACATTGGCGGCGGTGCCTCGCCCGTTGCGGCATGTCGCGGCACGCGCGATCCGGGCGCTGCCGCCGGCACGATGGGACAGGATCGGCGGTGCCGGACCGCGCAAGGTGCCGATGCTCGGCGCGAAGCTCGGCAAGATGGCGGGAATGCTCGGCGGGGCACTTGGTCCCGCCGACATCCACCGCGCCTCCAGCGAGGAATGGCTCGATGGCGTGCCGCTGCGCAACCCCGTTCCGCGGACCGACGACGCATGGCCCATGCTGCGCGCGACCCCCGAGGAACAGATGATGCAGCGCGACCTAACGCGCTACCTGCCCGACGACATCCTGACCAAAGTCGATCGTGCGAGCATGGCCGCTAGCCTAGAGGTGCGGGTGCCGTTGCTCGACCACCGCATCGTCGAGCTCGCCTGGGCGACACCGCTGTCGCTGAAGAAACGCGCCGGGCAGGGAAAATGGCTGCTTCGGCAGGTGCTCTACCGCCATGTTCCGCGCGAACTGATCGAACGCCCCAAGGCCGGATTCGCCGTACCGATCGGCGCGTGGCTGCGCAGTGATCTGCGCGACTGGGCAGAGGATCTGTTGTCACCCGTGTCGCTGACCGCCGACTGCCTGCTCGACCCGGTGCCGATCCGCGCGCGCTGGGCGCAGCATCTGGCGGGTACGCACGACTGGACCGCATCGCTGTGGGGCATATTGATTTACCGCGCATGGGCATCGGCACGCGCATGATCGTCTATTGGGTAATGTTCGGCTTTCCGGCGGCGATGGCGCTTCTCGAACGTCCCGAGGCGCGACGGATCGGTTTCGCATGGGGGATCGTCGTTCTGGCGCTGGTCGCGCTGATCGGGCTGCGCTGGCAGACCGGTGGCGACTGGTTCAACTACGAACGCATGGTCGACCATGCGCTGTGGAGGCCGGTGCCGCTCTCGCTGGTTTCCGACCCGGGGTTCACGCTGTTGACCGGCGTCGCGGCCCGCTCGCAACTCGGCATGTTGCTGATAACCTGTTTCAGCGGGGTGGTGATGGCTGTCGCCGTCGCGCGATTCTGTTTCGATCAGCCACGTCCATGGCTGTGCCTATCGGTCGCGATTCCCTACCTCGTGGTGGTGATGGGGATGGGCTACATCCGACAGGGGATCGCGGTATCCTTCCTGCTGCTGGCGCTCGCCTCGCTGCGTCATGGGCAGGTCGCGCGTTATACGCTGTGGGTGCTGGCCGGCGCGGCGTTCCATTCGACCGCGCTCATCCTGCTCCCGCTGGCGGTGATGGTCACGAACCGCAACGTGGTGGTTCGCATCCTGTTGGGTTTTGCGGTGGTGGCGCTGCTCGGGTACAGCGTCGCCTCGACACGCAGCGACCTCGTGACCAACTATGTCGATGCCGAAATGGCATCGTCAGGGGCGGCGATCCGACTGGTCATGACGGCGCTGCCGGGCACGCTGCTGCTGGTCTTTCGCGAACGGCTGACGATCGTCGGGCCGGAGCGCAGCGTGTGGATGGCGTTGGCGGGTGCCGCCATCGCCGCGCTGGTGCTGCTGTTCGTGTTCCCCTCGTCGACGGTGGTCGACCGGCTGGCGCTGTATCTGCTGCCGATCCAGTGTTTCGTCTATGCCCGCCTGCCCGATGCGATCGCCGGAAGCAACAAGGACCGGCGGCTGATGGTGATCGCGATCCTTGCACTCTATGCGATCGCCTTCTTCGTGTGGCTCAATTTCGCGGTGAACGTCGAGTATTGGCTGCCCTACCGCTTCTATCCGCTGGAGGATGGCATTTGTCTCGAGTGTTGATCTCAATCAACGCCGCATGGAACGTCGCCAATTTCCGCGCCGGACTGGTCCGGGCGCTGGTCGCCGACGGGCATGAGGTGATCGCGGCCGTCGTCGACGATGGCGCCTTCCCGGCAGTCGAGGCGCTCGGTGCGCGGGTTGTGCCGCTGTCGATGGACAATGCCGGCATCTCGCCGCTCGGCGATTTCCTGCTGTTCGCGCGATACGTCGCGCTGTTCCGGCGCGAGCGACCCGATGTCTATCTGGGCTGGACGATCAAGCCCAATGTCTATGGATCGATCGCCGCGGCGCTGTGCGGCGTACCGGCGATCAACAACATCTCGGGCCTTGGCACCGCGTTCCTCGGCGCGGGATGGTTGATGCACGTCGCAGGGTGGCTGTACCGGCTGGGGCTGCGCCGGTCGGCGACGGTGTTCTTCCAGAACCCGACCGACCGCGATCTGTTCGTCGCGCGCAGGCTGGTGCGCGTGGAACAGACGGCGCTGCTGCCCGGATCGGGAATCGACGGCACCGTGTTCGATCCAGCACGCTATCCGCAGACGACCAGCGCGGCATTCCGCTTCCTGCTGGTCGCCCGCCTGATCCGCGACAAGGGGGTGTTTGAATTCGTCGAGGCGGCACGCGCGATCCGGACGACCCACCCCGCGGTCCGGTTCCAGATTCTCGGCTTCCTCGACGTCGCCAATCGCACCGCGATTGATCGCGCCACGCTGGATGGCTGGGTGGCGGAAGGCCTGATCGACTATCTGGGCGCGGCCAACGACGTTCGCCCCTTTCTGGCGCAGGCCGATTGCGTCGTGCTGCCATCATATCGGGAGGGTACGTCGCGCGTGCTGCTCGAAGCGGCAGCGATGGCGCGGCCCGCGATCACGACCGACGTGCCGGGATGCCGCGACGTGGTGCGCGACGGCGAGACGGGACTGCTATGCCGTGTGCGCGATGCTAAAGACTTGGCACGGGCGATGGGCGAGATGCTGGAACGGGACGACGCTGCGCGCGCAGTCATGGGTGCCGCTGCGCGATACGATATTCTTGCGCGTTTTTCCGAAGGTGAAGTCATCGCGCACTATCGTAAAGTCATCGCCAATGCCTTGCGCGGTCAGGTAACGTCCGCTACCCACTAGAAAAATTGCGCTGTCAGGTGCGATCGGTGGAGGATACATCTTGGCAGTGCGGTATCTGTTCGCGGTTTCGCGACGTATGTATTCATATGCCGTCGCGCGATCATGACCGACCCGGAAGATAGTGTCGGGACCGCGGATGAGCCTCGCGTCGTCGTCATCGGCCTGGGCTATGTCGGCCTGCCGCTCGCGGTACGGCTTGCGGAACATTTTCCGACGATCGGGATCGATCGCGATGCCGGGCGCGTGGCGGCGCTGCGGGACGGATACGATCATAGCGGCGAGGTGGCGCATGATGCACTGACCACGTCGCGGCTGATCGTCACCGACGATCCGGCGGCGGGGTACGGTGCCGACATCTACATCGTGACGGTGCCGACCCCGGTGGATGCCGACAACCGGCCCGACCTGTCACTGTTGCGTGCCGCCAGCACCACCGTCGCGGCGATGCTCGATTCCACGCGGCGGCCGATCGTGGTATATGAAAGCACCGTCTATCCCGGCGTGACCGAGGACGAATGCGGCACGGTGCTGGCGCAGGTATCGGGACTGGTGCGCGGACGCGATTTCTTCCTGGGATATTCTCCCGAACGCATCAATCCGGGCGACCGGGTGCATAGCGTCGATCGCATCACCAAGGTCGTCGCGGGCGAGACACCCGCCATTACCGCGCGGCTGTGCGCGCTGTACGACAAGGTGACGAGCGCGGGCACCTATCCCGCCGTCTCGATCCGTGTCGCGGAGGCCGCCAAGGTCATCGAGAACGCTCAGCGCGACATCAACATCGCCTTCGTCAACGAAATCGCGCAGATCATGGCGCGGCTCGACCTGTCGGTGTGGGACGTGCTGGCGGCGGCGGGGACGAAATGGAATTTCCTGCCGTTCCAGCCCGGACTCGTCGGCGGCCACTGCATCGGCGTCGATCCCTATTACCTCAGCCATTGCGCCGAGGCTCTGGGCCATTCGCCCACCGTCATTCTCGCCGGACGGACCACTAACGATTCAATGGCGCATTGGGTCGCCGATCGGCTGTGCGATACCGTCGCGGCACCGGCTCGCGCGCTGGTGCTGGGGCTGACGTTCAAGGAAAACGTGGCCGATCTGCGCAACAGCAAGGTCGCAGATGTGATCGCCCGGTTGCGCGATCGCGGGCACCGGGTCGACGTCCACGACCCGCGCGCGAACCCGCGCGAGGCCCGCGCGGAATACGGCATCGACCTGCTGCATACGCTGCCCGACGCGGCCTACGACATCGTCTTCCTGGCGGTGCCGCATGACGAATATCGCGCGCTGGCGCCCGAACGCCTCGCGGCGCTGGTCCGGTCGGGCGGCGTGTTCGGCGACTTGAAGAACATCATCCCCCCCTCGCCTGCCTTCGCGTATGTCCGACGCTGGACCCTGTAGCGGCGGCGAACGGCGTACGCGCCCGCGCACCTCATTCTGGCAACGCGGCACGGTCCAGTTGGGCGGCGCGGTGCTGTTTGCGATCGTGCCGCCGTTCACGATCGCCGCAGCGATCGAACCGTTGCTGCTGCGCCTGCCGCTGTTCGCGGTGTCGCTGTTCAGCAGCCTGATCGCAATCGCATTCGGCCGGTGGCTGTTTCGCGGGCTGGTGGGATTTCCCGGCATCCGCGCCAGCTATTACGTGCTGCCGGTTTTCTCCTCGACCTTCGCGGCCGCCGTCGCGATCCTGTTCATGGCCCGGCTCGATTACAGCCGGCCGTTGCTGCTTGCCAGTTTCGTGCTGGCGCTGATCTGGTTTTACACCGTCTATTTCAAGTTGCAGCGCGGCCCCCGCATGGCCATCGCCGTCGTTCCCAACGGCGCGACCGACAGCCTGTTCGCGATCGACAGCATCGCGTGGCGACCATTGGCCGCGCCCGCGCTTCCCGCGGGCTGCGCGACGGTGGCGGCCGATTTCGATCACGATCATGCGCCCGAGTGGGAACGTTTCCTCGCCGAATGCGCGCTGGGCGGCATCACGGTCGTCCATTACCGGCAATTGCGCGAATCGCTGACCGGACGGGTGCAGGTCGACCGCCTGTCAGAAAACGTGTTCGGCTCGCTGCTGCCAGATCCGACCTATCTCGGCATCAAGAGCGTCGCTGATCGGTTCGTGGCCATTGCGCTGCTGCTGCCGCTGGCGCCGGTATTCGCGCTGGTCGCGCTGGCGGTACGACTGGATTCGCGCGGCCCGGTCTTCTTCCGCCAGCAGCGTGTGGGGTATCGGGGGGAATCGTTCCAGGTGTGGAAGTTCCGCACCATGACGCACCGCGTACCGGTCGCGGGAGAGGGGATGCGGATCGATGCGATGACGCTGCCCGATGATCCGCGCATCACCCGGATCGGCCGTCATCTGCGGCGGCTGCGCATCGACGAGGTGCCGCAGGTCCTGAACATCGCGCTTGGACAGATGAGCTGGATCGGCCCGCGTCCCGAAGCAGCCGTGCTGGCGGAATGGTACGAAGCGGAAATCCCCTTCTATCGCTATCGCCATATCGTCCGCCCGGGCCTGTCGGGCTGGGCACAGGTGACGCAGGGACATGTCACCAGCGTGCAGGACGTGCTGGCCAAACTGAGCTACGACTTCTTCTACATCAGCCGGTTCAACTTCTGGATCGACATGCTGATCGTCGTCCGCACGATCAAGACGATGCTGACCGGCCATGGGTCGCGCTGAGCCGCGCCCGGTAACGTGCCCGGCGACGACGCAGCAGCAGCGGAACCCGTAACAGGACATAAAACGGAACGAGCAGCGGCGGCAGCGGCACGTCGGCGATGTCGTCGCCCGATACCAGAAGCCGGGCGATCACCCGCGCGCGGACCCGCCCGTTCGGCGCTACCAGCAGCTTGGCGGCGAATTCCGCCCAACCGCGCCAGCGCGTCGTCGCCAGTTCGCGTGCGCCGCCGCCAGCGCGCAATACCCGGCGGGCCAGCGCGACCAGCAACCGCAACCGCATCGACCGGGGTGGAACGAAGCCGGCCGGCAGCGGCATGGCGAGAAATTCATGCGCGAGCAGCAACGCCGATGCCACCGCCCGCCCGTCGCCCCGGGTTCGCGCCGCGTCCCACCATGCCGAGCCATGGTCGGGTGCGGCGCGAACCAGCGTGGCGACATCGGCAAGCCATTTCAATCGCGCCCATAAGTGCGCCGCACCATGGACGCACAGATAGGCGAACAGGGCATCGTCGCCGAGGGTACGCAACGTCAGCCCCGGCGTGATCGCCTGACGCTGCCAGTCCGCCTCGCGCGGGATCGCGGCGTCCGCCGATTCGTCGGACAAGCGCCAGTGAAGCTCGACGATCGTCCCGTCGGCACCGCGCCGATGCAGGCTGTCCTTCGTCACCCGGAGATAGCGGCGGAGAACCGGGGGTGGCAACCACGCGGCGGGCCGTTCGCGGACATAGCCCGCAGCCGCCAGCGCCACCCATGCACGATCGACCTGATCCGGAGCGACGGCGATGTCGATGTCGGCCGATTCGCGAAGCGCGACGCCGCCGTGCAGCCGCTGCGCCAGTGCGACACCCTTCAGCGTCAACATGGCGACGCCCGCGTCCGCCAGCAACCGGTCGAGCGCGATCGTGTCGCGCAACTGTGCCAGTGCGGCACCGGCACGGGCACGGGCGATGCGATCGATCCCCGGCGGCACCGCGACGTCAGCCGCGCGCAGGCCATCGGCCACCAACGCGGCTACACCATGCCGATGTGCGACCGCGCGCAACAATCCGACATCATGGCCCGGCGCCAGCAGCCGCCGGATACGGGCAATGTCCACTGATTCCCGGGGCCAGACGCTACAGGCGCAGATGATCGCGAAGGCACGCGGATTCCCGTTGATCGCGGGATCGGCACCGGCGGCTACATGACGCTTGATTGTGACGGAAAGCTGGTTCACCTCGACGACCATGACGCTCGTTCTCGAAGATTTCACGCCCTATCTGGCCGAAGCGTTCGCGCTGGTCGACAATGATGCCGTGACGCCCTTCGTGCTGCGTGAGGCGACCGCGATGCGCGACCGGTCGGGCGGGCGCCTGCCGCGTCCGCCGTTCGTCCTGCTGTTCGCCACGACCGATCCGGCGGTGCGCGGCCAAGGCAGCTATACGCTGGCCCATCCCGCGCTGGGACCGACCGACATCTTTCTCGTGCCCATCGGGCGCGACGGCGATGCCGTGCTTTACGAAGCGGTCTTCAACTAATCCGCGCCGTGCGGGCGCTCCATTTCCAGATAAATATCGTGCTCGACCAACGTCGTGAACCCGAACCGGCGGTAAAGTGGCAGCGCCGCACTGTAGCGCTCCACGAACAATCCCACGTCCAGCCGCTGCCGCGCCGCCGAATCGATCACTGCCGCGATCAACGCGCTGCCCAGTCCGGCACCGCGCCGGTCAGGATGCAGGGTGATGTCGACGAGTTGCATCGCGGTTCGTCGTGGCTGGACATATAATCGGCCGACGGCCTGTCCGGCCTGTTCGATCACGGCGAAATGCACGTCGTGCAGCGCGGTGCGATAATGATGTCGTTGCGCCGCGAATTGCTGGGCGACGAATGCCGTTTGTTGCGCATCGCTCCACTGCGTCATCGACGCCAGTTCGGCGGCACGGGTCGACGCATATAGTCCGGTCAGGAACGCGACGTCGTCGTCGCGTTCCTGACGTAGTGCGATGCCCTGCGCGACCAGCGCTGGCGGAAGTTCGACGGGAATCATGGCTGTCAGTTGCGCGCGGGGAAGATGCCCTGCAACGCGATGACGAAATTGACCGCTTGGAACGGATGCATGTTCTTGTGCGCCTCGCCGCCACCGGTCACGCCGATCGCCTCGGGCGACATCGGGGTGTTGAGCGTCGTCGTCGGCAGATAGGCGGGGCCGGGATTGGAAATGCCGTACATCGCCGTGACGTCGGGCGTCGCGACATTCTGTGCCGGATTCTGCGGGTTGAGCGACGCACCGGTCAGCGCATGGCTGTGGCTCGGTATCTGCGCCGGCGTCAGCGTCACGGTGGTGGAACCCACGACGTCACCGACCTGGCGCGGGGTCAGGCCGGGCCCCGCGCCCGATCCCATCGCGACCGATCCCGCCAGATTGGGCAAATTGAACGTGGTCCGGCCATCACCGCCGAACTGCACGCCCAGAACCGCGAACAGCGCGGTATATTGACGGATTTGCATCGCTTGGCCGTTGCAAAAGGCATAGTTGCGCGGCGGAAAATTGAAGCCGACGAGCTTGATCTCGCCGATGAAAGGGTCGGACATGATTTCTGTCTCCCAACCTAGTTTTGCGTGGGATAGATGCCGTTCAGGCAGATGATGTAGCTGACGCAGACCGTCGGCATCATGTTGTCGTGCGGCTGGTTGCCGCCCGACACCCCAACCGACGTTGCCGACATCGCGGCGGGCACCATCGTGCTGGTCCCCTGCGTCACGTACATCGAATTCTTGGCGGTGCCCCCGGTCGGCGCCGCGGTGATCGCATCTCCGGTCGGGCCGGTCAACGACCCGGCAGCAGTGGTGGCGACCACGCCATGGGTATGCGTTGCTAGTTCGAGCGAGGTCAGCGTATGCTGCTCCTCTCCCGCCGATTGCCCGATCGTTCGCGGGGTAAGGGCAGGGCCGGCCCCCTGCCCCACCGGAACCCGTCCGGCGAGATTGGGCAGGCCGAAGGTTGTGGCCCCGTCCCCGCCATAGGTGGTGCCAATCAACGTATACAGCACTTCATATTCGCTGATCGATAGAAGTGCGCCGTTGCAGAATGCCCAGTTTACCGGTGCGAAATTGCCACCGAACAGGCGGACTTCGCCGACAAAGGGATCGCTCATCGCAGGGTAGCCTTTCGTCGTAGATCAGTTGCGGGAAGGGAAGATGCCCTGCACCGCGATGCAGAGATTCAGCACCTGAAACGGCTGCATGTTGTTGTGCGGCTGCGACCCCCCGGACGACGACAGCGTCTGCGGCGCCAGCACCACCTTGGCGGCGGGTGGCGTCGTGCTGGCCGGCGCGAAGAAATCTACAGGCAACGATACGTCGTTCGCGAAGGCCCCACCCGTCACCGGCCGCTGGGTTGCGGTCTGGTTGGTACCCGACAGCTGGTGGGTGTGCGGCGGTATCTGCCCCTGTGTCAGCGGGACGGCCTCGACGCCTTCGCGCAGGCCGATGGAGATCGTCGCCGGCGCGAAATGCAGCGGTGTCCTGCCACGCAGGTCGGGCACTCCGAACGTCTGCACGCCGTTACCGCCATATTGAGTGCCCAACAGCGAAAACAGCGCCTGATACTGGTTGATCGGCAACAGTCTCCCGTCGCACGCCACATAGTTACGCGGGGCGAATCCAAAACCGAATAGTTTGATTTCGCCAACGAACGGCTCTGCCATGTCCCATCCCGCTCCTGTTGCCCGGTGCTATCACCGTTACAGCAATAACTTGATCGATTCGACACGATGACACAAGCGACAACTGTCGTCGGTGAAATATAGCTATCCATACAGATCAATTCTTTGCAAAGACTTGCGCGATCGATCGTATCATGGCATGGGCCAAGCTAAAGCCGCATCAGCGGCCAAGAGGATGCGGCACATGGACGGCACCAACAATCGGATTTCGGCCACGTCGGCCGCCATGCCGGACGCGCGGCGTCCGTGGCAGACGCCCGAAGTCATCACTTCCGACGCAAGCGGTGCCGGCGCACAGGTCGCGTTCGGATCGGACGGATCGACCCCGGTGTACGGACCCTACGGCTCCTGATCCTGCCCGGCGGACGCCGCACCGTCGTTATGCCGTTCGAACCATAGAATGAAGCGCGCCAGCGCGATGCCGAAGGTCGCTCGATACAGTGCGCGGTGATCGCTCATGCGCGCCTCGTTGATGTTGGCGACTTCGTCTGCGATGCGATCGAAATCGATGATCCGGGCCAGACGCCCGGCGCGGTCATCCGCGCGCAGGCTTCGCAAGGCATCCGGCACCACGGTTGCCGCCATGCGGAAGAAATCGGGTTCCTCCGCATCGTTGCCCGGTCCCGATGCCAACAGACGCGCCGGCAGCAGATCGGCCAGCGCGGTACGCGCCAGATAGCGGTCGCGGCCGTCGCGAAAGATCAGCCGCGCAGGGATTGCCAGCGCGAATTCCACCACCCTGCGATCGTGGAATGGCCGCGTCAGGTCCATGCCATATCGCCCGGCGAGGTTGGTCATCGCTGGCGCGGCGCAGGTGATCCGGTGAAGCCGGTGTCGGCGCAACGCTTTCCACCGCGCGTGGACCGGCATCGGCTGGCGCAGTCGCCCGGCATCGACCCCTCCGGTCGTCATCAGTTCGCGCGCCAGCGCGGGCGTGATCGCGCGCAGCCGCCACGCGGGCAGGAACCGACGCCGTGCCGCCTGCTGCCACGCGATCAGACGAAGCGGCAACAGCGCGCCCAACACGTCGTTGCGGACGGTACGCACCACCCCCTGCCCCGTCGTCCGCATGCGCAAGCGGAATTCGCGGACGAACCGCCGCAATTCTCCACGGCGCAACACCCGGCCCAACGCCCACGCATCGCGCGGGTTAACGGTATAGTCGCCACCATGTCCATCCATCACCAGTCGCGCGCCCGACGACGCCGCCATTGCGAACAGGTGCGGACGGACGTGCGATATGCCCGCGCAATCGTCGGCACCGGCGAACAGCGTCTCGATATTGTCCAGCACCGTTTCGTCGCGCCGCACGAACCAGCGCAGGTCGATCCCGTCGCGGTCGGCAAACGCGCTTGCGGCGGCACGGGCGCTGCGCACCGGACGGGTGTCACCTTCGGCTAGCGCGGAACACACCGCGACGATCCGCCGCCCCTGTGCCGCTACGATCGGTCCTGCAATAGCGGCGATGCTGCCGCTGTCGAACCCGCCACTGAACAGTAGCGCGGGCGGACGCAATGTCCGGCGAACGCGGCATTCCACTGCCTCCGCCATGATCCGGCGATAGGTTTCGACATAATAGGCATCGTCGTGCCCGACATGCCCGGCGGCGGCGTGCGGCACCCAATATCGTTCGACCACGACCTGCCCGCCCGCCGCCAGTTGCAGCGTCGCGCCACCGGGAAGCGACTCGATTCCCTCGAACAAGGTTGTCTCCGGCCCCGGATCGACCGGCGACAGCAGCCGCTTGCCCATTGCCGCCTCCGACAAACGACGCGGCACGCCGTCGACCGCCCATAGTCCCTTGGGTTCGCTGGCAAAGGCAAGGAAGTCGTCGCCGCGGTGCCAGTAAACGCCGCGCTGGCCGAGGGGGTCGCGCGCAAGCAACAGCGTCCGCGCGGCCGGATCGATCAGGGCGAATGCGAAATCGCCGAGCAGTCGGTCGACACAGTCCGCGCCCCAGCGGCGATATGCGGCGAACAGGATCGCCGAGTCGGCCATCCCGGCCGCATCGATGCCCAGTTCGGTGGCCAATGCGTCGCGATTGTCGAGCCGCAGGTCGGCGGCAAGCAACAGGCCGTCATCGGCGATCGGTTGAGCCTCGTGCCAGTCCTCCACGTTCACCCGCATCAACGCGTGGCCGATGCCCACCGAATCCAGCACGATGCCATGCGCGCCGTCGGGTCCGCGCGGCGCCATCGCTGCCAGCATTCGTTCGATGGCGCGGGGATCGATCGCGGTGCCGTCGAACCGGACGATCCCGGCGATCGCGCTCACCGTGGAAGGGCGCCGGGCGATTCGCGCGCGATCGCGCCCTGCGCCGCAAGCGCTTCGAGAAACGCGGCGACCTCACGCGCGCAAACCTCGGGCGTGACGGCGAACTCGTCGCACAGTCGCACGCACAGATCGTCGACCTCGGCGACCTCGTCGAGCAGTTCCCAAATCCGCGCGCCGACCGCATTCAGCCCGACATAGGTGCCATGGTCGGCGCTCATCATCAGCACCTCGTCGCCGACCGGTGCCGCCAGCCAGTCGCCCTGTTTGCGAACGATCATCGTGCCGCCTCCGCCGCGTCCAGCCGGGCGACCGCCGGCGTTACCAATGCAGCCGCCCGGCCGCGTAGCTCGGGAGTCGCCTCGACATGTTTTGCGGCGCGATCATCGATAAATCGCGTGGTCGGCGCCTTGGCATCGCGCCCGCCCGCAGCGCGCATCGCCGTGCGACCGGCATCGTCAACGGCGATGCCGAAATGGGGCAGGATGCGATCGAAGAATGCGTCGGGAAGCGCGTCGTACCGCACGGCAATCGCGCGCCGCGCGCGCACCGCATCGGTGGCGGCATCGGCGATGCGTCCGAGCAGCCGCGCGCCGAACATCGCGGGATCGGCTGCGGCATCGGAATCCTCGGCCAGATGCGGGATCAGGCCGGGCACCGTCTGCGACCCCGGACGCCGGGCATGCGACACGAGTATCTCCACGGGATCGCGATACAGGAACAAGAACGGCACGTCGGAAAACGCCTCGGCAAACAACTCCCATGCCAGCATATGCCAGCAGTCGAGCTTCACCACGCCGATCCGCCGGTCGCCATGCCGGTCGCGCAGGAGCGCGGCAACCATCGCGCGCAACTGAGCGACCGCGATGCCCCGTGCGGCGGCGTCTCCGGTCGAGGCCCGCTGGACGATCGCGTCGAGCGGCGGCGGTTCGGAGGCGACGACATGGTCCGGCACCGCCGCCAGCATCTGCGCCACCAGCGTCGATCCGCAGCGTGACAGGTGAAAGACGAAGCCCGAAGGAGCAAATGCCGCACCGGCGGGCATAGTTTCGGCGAACCGGTCAAGCGGCGTGCGCACCGGACGCAGCCGGTTGAGTGGCAGGCATCGCGCGCGACGCACCGCTTCCTCGAAGAACGGTTCGGTCAGCCGGCGTCCGGCGAAATGCAGCCATTCAACTACTGGCCCCGCCGCACCGTCGGCCACCGCGACCGGCAGCCAGGCGGGCGCGGGCCATTCGTGGTGCGTCGGCAGCGGCAACGCGAACCGTTCCAGTCCCAGTGGATCGGGACGTATGGCAGCGGCAATCGCGGCAAGCGACAGATCGATCCCAAACGCCGCGGCTTCGGCGTGCGCGACGATCGCGAACGAATGGCCGTCCACGATCGCGGCGAGCCGTGCCGCCAGTGCCGGATCGGTGTCGATCGCGTCACGCAACCGTGCCAGCATCGCCGCTTCCGACGATTCGACGTCGACTCTCATTCTTCTGGCTTCCCCCCACGCCTCGCCGTCGATAGCGTCTCCCTGTCATCGGGCGATCAACCATCTGACGCGGGAGCGAATATCATGCTTCATGGGCACCGCCAATCCGCGACCTCGGCCGACCGCATACGCCTGCCGATGACGTTTGCCCCGGGGCCGCTCGCCGCCGATCTCGCGCGGCTTGCGACATCGCAGTGGGTCAATCACCTCGTCCCCCAGAATTACGACGGCGACTGGCAGGTGCTGCCGCTGCGCATGGTCGCCGGGGCGACCCATCCGGTGATGATGATCTATGCCGATCCGACCGCGACCGCCTTTGTCGATGCCCCCGCGCTGGCGCATTGCCCGGCGTTCCGCGCGGTGCTGGCCGCGTTTTGTTGTCCGTTGCAGACCGCGCGGCTGATGCGGTTGACACCCGGGTCGACGATTCGTGAGCACCGCGACCACGACCTGTCGGCCGAACAGGGAATGGCCCGCATCCATGTGCCGGTGACGACCAACCGTGACGTCGATTTCCGCCTGAACGGCACGCGCGTCGACATGGGGGTGGGCGAGACATGGTATCTGCGCCTGGCGGACCGCCACGGCGTCGCCAATCACGGCACGACCGACCGGGTCCATCTGGTCATCGATTGCGAAGTGAACGATTGGCTGGCGAAATTGCTCGACAGTGCTCAGCCATGCGGCACGACCCGCCCGACCTCGACCATCGCCGGGTCGATCGGATAGCCGGCGACGCCGATCCCATCGGCGGTCAGCCACGCATGCTCGCCGTCGGGGGCGCCCTCCCGCATCGTGCCGCCGAAATGAAGGATAGCGTCTATCCCGCGCCGTCCGAGCATCGCCCGCGCCGCGAGCGAGCGTTGCAGGCAGACCGCGCGGAACGGCATCAGCGGCGCGGCGACCGCGATCGCCCAGCGCACCCGCGCGATGCGATGGCGACGGACAGGATCGATTGGCACCGGTGCATCGACGCGGGCGGGCGGGACGAAGCGGCCCAGCCCGGCCATAAGCCGCCCGAACGGCCGCAGCCCCAGCCGCAGCCGCGCCGCCAGCAAGCTCACCGCCGCCTCGACCACCAGCGCCTGACGCGCCGGTCCCATTGTCAGTGCGGTCGCCGCGCGTGCCGCCGCGCGCCTCATTCGCCGGTTCCATAGCCCAGTCGCGCCATCGTCGCGCTGTGCGCGGCGACGACCCGCGCCGCCTGTGCCGCGCTCAGTTCGTCGCGCCAGTTGCCGGCGATGCCGCGCCGGAAGAAGCCGCCATGATGGAGTTGCGGCGGTGCCTCGCCGAAGCCGGTCGCGCGTTCCTGCGCCTGCACCTTGTCGAAACCGGCGAAATCCACGGCACGCGCGATCGCGTCGCTCGACGCATCCACCCCCGCGAAACGCAATGCCGCCGCGAAGGTCGCCGCCGCATCGGCGTGCAACGCTTCGTACCGGACGATATGGACCGGCAACACGTCCTGCGTCATCCAACCGTCGTGGAACCCGCTCCAGCCACGCAACTGTTGGCGCAACTGGTGATGCTGACGATCGGTCCGGCCGCAGAAGGCGGATGCCGGATCGGCCATGAACGCAATCGTCCAGTCGATGTCGCGGTCCATGTGATGCGCGAGCGAGGCGACGACGTCGCGCGGATCGCGCACGATCAGGATCGCACCCGCCGCCGCGTCCGGCCCGCCCATCAGCGGCTCGCCGGCATCGGTCCGCGTCCAGGCGTCATGCGTCTTGACGAAGCGCGGCACGCTGGCCCGCGCGGCCAGCGCGCGATAGACGCGCGGGCGCAGCCGGTCGCATTCGGCATGGGTCAGCAGCGCGGAGGGAAAGCCGATCGCCTCGTCGAACACCGGGCGGGCACTGGCCGTCCCCGAATCATGCCGCAGGTCGTTGATCGCCAGCGGTGTGTCGCGCGCCAGATTAGCGAGCAACAGCCGAAACCAGGTATTGCCCGATTTGGGATAGGACGCGATCCAGAACGTCGGCGTCACGCGCCCACTCGCCCCGGTTCGCGCCAGTGGGCCGCCAGATCGCCGAGCACCGCGTCCATCGCCTCGAACCGCCGCGCGCGGGTCAGGGTAAAGACGCCGCCGCCGCGAGACACCGCCGCCGCCGCCGCGAGGTACAACGGCTGCTGCCGCATCCGTCGCACCAGCGCCGGGCGATACGCCTGCGCCCGCAATAGCAGCGCGGCATCGACCAGATTGGCGCGCACGATGCCGGGAACCGCGGGCGGGCGATCCTCGGCCAAGATGTAGACCGCCATGATCGGCAACGCGGCGCCGCTGGTCGCGATCGGATCGACATGGAATTTGCGCAGACGCGATCGTACCGCCGCACCGCGCCGGTCAGCAAGCGCCAGCCCCTCGATCGCGTCGTCCCACAGCTTGAACTGGCGGCCGTCGGGATGGACGCGCGCCACCCCGTCGGCGCCGATCATGATGCCGCAGAAATCATCGGCGACGAGATCGAACCCACGCGCGCCCAGTGCGGCGGCCAGCGTCGATTTGCCCGCCCCCGACGCGCCGCAGAACAGCACGGCGGCATCGCCGACGCGCACCGCACTGGCATGCAGCACAATCCACCCACGTTGTTGCAACAGGATACCGAAACCCGTGCCGCCGACGAACACGTCCAGATCGGAATCGCAGGTTCCGTCGAGAGGATCGTAGCAAAGCTCCCGACCATCGCACAGCAGCATGCGGACGACACCGGGTATTTCGAGCAGGAAACGGCCGTCCGCCATCTGCCACGTCGGGCCGCTGTCGATCGCGTCCGGCAGATGCGGGGCCAGACGCGCGCGTCGGATCGTGATCGCGGGATCGCCCGACACCGCCGCGTCGATCAGGCCGGGCAGACGCAGGTCGGCGCGCACCGGCAGTCCCGCGACGAGATAATGGAACGCATGCGTCGTCGCGTCCGCCCGTTCGCCATCCATCGGCTTCCCCGCCTTTCCGTTCCTAGATCGACCCGCGCCCGCGCATCCGCCATGCCGCCGTCATCGTGCGGCATATCGTTCACGCAGGGGATTTCCCGCTTTAGCCAGACGAGTCCAGCCCCCGAGCCCGGATTTCGACACGGAGGGATCCACAACCGACCGGCATGACCATACGGGCACCGCCGGTGCCAACGCGAAGCGCCCCGCCGTTCGCACCGGCATCGAGCACGTCTTTGCTCGGCAAAAGGATCAGATGGGGCTGTTCATCGGCACCATCGGCATCGCTCGCGCCGAGGTGAAGGTCGGCCTTACCATCCTGGCCTACAACATTGACCACCTGATCTTCCACAAACGGCGTGCCGCCATGGGATAGCTGCGCCCGGCGCGGACGCTTGCTGGCAGGAGACCCTGGAAAAGGCTTGTTCAAACCGCCAGCGACGTACCCCCGGCCCTTTGCAATGCCCTCCCATTACCGGGTGGCACGTTGATAGGGGTGCCCACCTGCTCTCCGCGAAGCACGAATATGCGGTTTTGGCGTCGGACTACAGGCGCGACCGGCACCGTCCGACTGAGCCTAGCATTACAGTTGCTTTTTTGATCGGACATGTGCCCGTCGAACGGCGGCTTGATGGGCGCGTCGCCAGCAGGACCATGCGATGATGTGACGAGGCTCGATGCGCCGCTGGGCCAGCCTGATGACGACACGGCGGATCTTCTGGGCGGACCAGCGGATTAGCTCCGTGGTCTGGAGAAGTGGCTCGGGAGATTTGAACAGCGGTGGTCGTGTTCCGAGGGGTGGTGTAGCTGAGGGGTAGCCATCGGAGATCTTCTGACGTGACCCCAATTTTTCATCCAGCGGCAACCAGAGACCTGCCGGTGTTGTCGCGCATGAGCGCAGGTGAAACAACGGGCGGGGTTAACCCCGCCCGTTGCTGTTCGAGCCCGGCAGCGAA